>DATNQI010000028.1 GCA_036704125.1 Pantanalinema sp.
CACCGTCGAGTTCATGGTCGGCGCCGACAAGAACTTCTACTTCCTCGAGATGAACACCCGCATCCAGGTCGAGCACACCGTCACCGAGATGGTCTACGGGGTCGACCTGGTCAAGGAGCAGATCCGGATCGCCGCGGGCGAAGCCATCGCCGACTGGCTTCTCGGCGACCTCCAGCCCCGCGGCTGGTCGCTCGAGTGCCGCGTCAACGCCGAGGACCCGAGCCAGAACTTCCGCCCGAGCCCCGGCCTCATCACCCGCTACCGCCGCCCCGGCGGCCTCGGGGTGCGCATCGACGATGCCGTCTACTCGGGCTACCGCATCCCCGACCAGTACGACTCGATGATCGCGAAGGTCGTCACCTGGGGCAAGGATCGCCCCGAGGCGATCGCCCGCATGAAGCGCGCCCTTAAGGAGATGATCGTGGAGGGCGTCCCCACCACCATCCCCCTGCACCTTTCGATCCTCGACCACCCCTCCTTCGTCTCGGGCGACCTCACGACCCACTTCATCGGCCAGGAGATGACGAAGGAGGACCTCGCGAAGCTCGCGCCCCCCGCTCTCGATCCGCTCGCGACGGTCGTCGCGGGCGACGAGCCCCGCGAGCGCGGCACCGAGCGCCAGTTCGAGGTGGTCGTCAACCGCGAGCTGTTCGCCGTCACCGTCAGCGAGATCGGCGCCCAGGCGACGCTCACGGCCGTCAAGCCCAAGCGCCCGGGTGCGGGCCGCTCTGCGGTTTTGGCCGCCGCCTCGGGCTCCCTTACCGCCCCCATGCACGCCACCGTCTCGCGGGTGCCGGTGGAGCTCGGGCAGGTGGTCACCGCCGGCACCCCCCTCGTGGTGCTGGAGGCCATGAAGATGGAGACCGAGATCACGGCGCCCGTCGACGGCACCGTCGTGGAGCTCAACGTCAAGCCGGGCCAAACCGTCGAGGGCGGTCAGGTGCTCGCGGTGGTGAAGTAAGATGCAAGAGACCGTTCGCAACCAGACGATCCCGGGCCTTGCCGAGATGCTCGGCCAGTGGGAGACCAAGGTCACGGGCATGCTCGCCAAGTTCCCCGAGCGCCCCGAGGGCACGGTGACCGGCTCCAGCGTGCCGGTGCAGCGGGTCTACACCCCCCTCGACACCGAGGGCCTCGACTACCTCCGCGACCTTGGCCTGCCGGGGCAGTTCCCCTTCACCCGAGGCATCCAGCCGACCATGTACCGCAGCCGGCTCTGGACCATGCGCCAGTACGCGGGCTTCGGCACCGCCCAGGAGACCAACCAGCGCTTCCGGTACCTGCTCGGCCAGGGCCAGACCGGCCTCTCGACCGCGTTCGACCTGCCGACCCAGATGGGCTACGACTCGGACCACCCGCTCGCTGTGGGCGAGGTCGGCCGCACCGGGGTCGCCATCGACAGCCTCGCCGACATGGAGGTGCTGTTCGAGGGGATCCCGCTCGACAAGGTCTCGACCTCGATGACCATCAACGCCCCGGCGGCGATCCTGCTGTGCATGTACCAGGCGGTGGCCGAGAAGCAGGGCGTCTCCCCCGAGAAGCTGACGGGCACCATCCAGAACGACATCCTCAAGGAGTACGTCGCCCGCAACACCTACATCTACCCGCCGGCAGCTTCCATGCGGCTCATCACCGACATCTTCGCCTACTGCGCCGAGGTGATGCCCCGCTGGAACACCATCTCCATCTCGGGCTACCACATGCGCGAGGCCGGCTGCACCGCGGTGCAGGAGGTCGCCTTCACCATGGCCAACGCCACCGCCTACGTGCAGGCGGCGCTGGACCGGGGCCTGGACGTGGACCGCTTCGCCCCGCAGCTCTCCTTCTTCTTCTGCGCGTGGACCGACCTGCTCGAGGAGGTCGCCAAGTTCCGCGCGGCGCGGCGCGTGTGGGCCAAGATCATGCGCGATCGCTTCCATGCCAAGGACCCCAAGAGCCTGCAGCTGCGCTTCCACACCCAGACCGCGGGCTCGAGCCTGACCGCCCAGCAGCCCGACAACAACATCGTCCGGACCGCCATCTCGGCCATGGCCGCGGTGCTCGGCGGCACCCAGTCGCTGCACACCAACTCCAAGGACGAGGCGATCGCGTTGCCGACCGAGGCCTCGGCCCTGACGGCGCTTCGCACCCAGCAGGTCATCGCCTACGAGGGCGGCGTCACCAGCACCGTCGATCCCCTCGGCGGATCCTACTACGTCGAGGCCCTCACCTCCGAGATCGAGGAGGGGATCTCGCGCTACTTCGAGCAGATCGAGGCCAAGGGCGGGGTCCTCGCGTGCGTCGAGGACGGCTTCTTCCAGCAGGAGATCCACGAGAGCGCCTACCGTTACCAGCGCCAGGTCGAGTCCGGCGAGCGCGTGGTGGTCGGCGTCAACCGCTTCCAGGTGCAGGACGAGGCTCCGATGCCCATCCAGCGCATCGATCCTTCGGTCGAGAACGCCCAGCAGGTGAGGCTTGGCGCCCTCAAGGCCGAGCGCGACGGCCAGGCCGTGAGCGAGGCCCTCGACGCGCTCGCCCGGGCCACCTCGGGCGAGGAGAACCTCCTTCCCCTCATCCTGCGCGCGGTCAAGGCCTACGCCACCGTGGGCGAGATCAGCGACGTCCTGCGCAAGGCCTTCGGGGCCTACCGCGCCACCGTGAAGGTGTAGGGCCATGCTCGAAGCCAGCCTGCTCGTCATCGGCAGGATCGACCACCTCGGCATCGCCGTGCACTCGCTCGCGGACGCCATGCCCATGTACACCGAAGGGCTCGCCCTTCCCCTGCACGAGATCGAGGAGGTGCCCGACCAGAAGGTCCGCACCGCCATCTTCGAGGTGGGCGAGAGCCGGCTGGAGCTGCTGGAGCCGACCGACCCCGACAGCCCCATCGCCAAGTTCCTGGAGAAGCGCGGCGAGGGCATCCACCACGTGGCCCTCGGGGTCGCCGACGTGGCCGAGGCGCTGTCTCACCTCAAGGCCAGGGGCTACCGCCTCATCGACGAGGCGCCGCGAAAGGGGGCGGGCGGGGCGCTGATCGCCTTCGTCCACCCCAAGAGCACCCACGGGGTCCTGCTCGAGCTCTGCGAGCGCCCCTAGGCCGACGCCCCCCGGTTCCAGCGAACCGGGGGGCGTCTCGTCTCAATCGTAGACCTTGGGGTTGAAGTCCGTCTCCTCGGCCAGGAGGCGATGCTGCTCGGCGCTCTTGACGCTCATGGTGTAGGCGACCTTGTCGCCGCGCTCCTGCTGGAGGGCGGCGAGCTTGGCCTTGCTGTCGCTCAAGAAGCGCAAACGCGCGAAGCGATCCCCCTTGCCCAGGGCCTTCCACTCGGCCTCTTTCACCAGAACGCTCACCCTGGCGCCGTCGTAGAAGGCGACCTCGTGCCCCTCGCTCAGCATGAGCGCGGCGTACCGGGTCTCGATCGGCCCGGCAGGCATGCGCAGGCCGGAGGGCCGGGTCGTGGTCTCCCCCTTGAAGGCGATCACGGCCACCATGACGGCGAGCAGAAAACCGAGCGCGCCTCCCGCCGCCAGAAACACGGTCTTGGCGGCGCGGGAAGGAGCATGAAGCGGGGGTTGAGGGGTCATCGCGGGGCCTTTCGCGGACGTCGGGGGCAAGGTAACCCATTATAGCTCCCTTCGACGCGGCTTTCGGCGGGCTTGGGCAGCGGGACGAAGAACCTTGGCTAACGCTCGGTTGTCTCGCAGGTGCTGGTTGCATAAGGTGGGGACGGGGCGTCCCCGCCCAGCCGGGGCGCGATCGAGGAGGGCCCGATGAAGCCTTGTCCCGCCTGCTCGCATTCGGTCGAGCCCGACGCCAACTTCTGCAGCCGCTGCGGCTCGCGGCTCCAGGCCGGCGCACGCGATGCCGCGGTGGGTGATCGCCGGGTGGTCACCGTCCTCTTCGCCGACGTCTCGGGCTTCACCGCCATGAGCGAGCAGCTCGATCCCGAGGCCGTCACCGAGATCATCAACCAGTGCTTTGCGGCCTTGACCGCCCCGATCTACGCCTACGGCGGGGTGGTCGACAAGTACATCGGCGACGCCATCATGGCGATCTTCGGCGCGCCTCTGGCCCACGAGGACGACCCGGCGCGCGCCGTGAGCGCCGCCCTGGCCATGCAGGAGGCCGCCCAGGCCTTCGCGGCGGACCTCGAGGCCCGCATGGGCTTCGGGCTCAAGGTCCGGATCGGCCTCAACACCGGGCTGGTGGTGGCGGGCGAGGTGGGCGGCGCCCACAAGCGCGACTACACCGTCATGGGCGATGCGGTCAACCTGGCGCAACGCCTCGAGGCTGCGGCCGAGCCCGGGACGATCCTCGTCAGCCAGCAAACCCACCGGCTGACCCAGCACGCCTTCGACTACCGTGCGGTGCCCCCCCTCTCCCTCAAGGGCAAGCGCGAGCGGGTGGTCGCCTTCGAGCTGATCGCCCGCCATGCCGCGCTCGGCGTGCGGCGCCTCGGCCTGCAGACCGTCGGGCGCTCGCGCGAGCGCGCCGCCCTGCGCGATCACTGGGAGGCCGCCCGCGGCGGGGTGGCCCAGTGGGTCACCCTCATCGGGGACGCGGGGGTCGGCAAGACTCACCTGGTCGACGCGTTCCTGCAAGAGACCCGCCCCTCGGCGCAGATCCTCTCGGGGCGCGGCGTCTCCTATCACCAGGACCGCGCGTTCGAGCTGGCGCGCCAGCTCCTCGAGGCGTGGCTCGGCCTGGGGCCGGGGGCCCACCCGGCGGAGCTCAGGGCCAAGCTCGACTCGCGCCTGGCGGCGCTCGGCAGCAGCGGCGACGAGGACGCGGCGCTGATCGCGCTCTTCTGGGGGATCGCAGCCACCGAGGAGCCGCTCAAGGGGGTCGCGGACCAGCTGCGGATCGCTGCGGCCGTCTCGGCCTCGATCCGGGCCCTGGTCGCTTCCTCCCGACAGGAGGCGATGATCCTGGTGGTCGAGGACGTCCAGTGGGTCGATGCGGCCTCGTGGGGGTGGCTCGAGACGCTCGCGAAGGCGCTTTCACAGGAGGCGGGGCCCGTCATGGTGCTCGCCCAGGCGCGCCCGGGCACCCGGCTGCCCGAGGAAACCTCCTCGAGCGGCCTCGACCGTAGCCTGCTCTCGGTCCGCCCCCTGGGCGAGAGCGAGGCCCTGGCCCTGGCCAAGAGCCTCTCCTCCGAGCGCGCGTTCCCCCCCGAGGATCTCCAGGCGGCCGTCCGGCGATCGGAGGGCAACCCCATGGTCCTCAAGGAGCTGGTGCGATCCATCATGGAGGGGGCGGACGTCGAGGCGGGGCTCTCCCCCTCCCTCAAGGGGCTGGTGGCCGCGCGTCTCGATCGCCTGCCCACGAGCGAGCGGGAGCTGCTCGAGGTCGCCGCGGTGATCGGGCGGGTGTTCGACCCGGCGGTGCTGCGCGCGGTCGCGCTCGACCCCCAGGCGGAGGCCGCCTTGCTGAGCCTCACCGAGCGCGAGTGGATCCGCCCCGCCGAGCCCGCCGGCTACGCCTTCAACCAGGCGATCGTTCACGAGGTCGTCTACTACGGCATGCTCCAGCGCAAGCGGCGCGACCTCCACCGCCGGGTCGCCCACCACCTCGAGCACCACCAGGGGACGCACGACGGCCAGGTCTCCACGCTCGCCCGCCACTTCCTCCAGGCCGACGAGGCCCCCAAGGCCTTCGCCTACCTGCAACGCGCCGCGAGCCTGGCGCGGCTGACCTACGCCAACGACGAGGCCCGGACCCTTTTGCGCGAGGCCGTCGCCCTCCTGGATCGCTTCGACTGCGACGACGCCCCGCAGCGCCTGGGGCGATTGCTGTTCGACCTGGCGGAGGTGGAGACCACCCTCGGCGAGTACGGCTCGGCCCAGGAGCGGCTCCAGGCCGCCCTCGCCCTGGCCAGCGACCCGGTGACCAGGGCGCGCCTCTTGCAGTCGCTCGGAGGCCTCCACGAGCGACGCGGGGCCTTCTGCGCGGCCCTCGAGTGCTACGAGGAGGCGCTGGGGCTGGTCCTGCCCGGGGTCCCCGTGCGCGCCGCCCTGCTCGTCAACCGCGCCTGGCTCAAGCTGCGCGGCGGCGACCACGCAGCCTGCCTGGCCGATTGCGCAGAGGCCCTCGACGAGCTCTCGAACGGGTCCTTCGAGCTCGAGCGCGCCCGGGCCCTGAGCGTCGTGGGCATCGTCCACTACCGCCAGAACCGCTGGATCGAGGCGCGCCGGGCCCACACCCAGGCCCTCGCCTCGCGCGAGCGCGCGGGGGACCTGGCGGCGATCGCCTCCTCGCTCAACAACCTGGGAATGGTCGAGAGCGACTGCGGGGCCTGGGGCGAGGCCGAGGGCCACTACCAGCGCAGCCTCGGAATCTACCAGCGCATCGGGGACCAGGGCCACGTCGCCACCGTCCTCAACAACCTGGGCGATCTCGCGGCGCGGCGCGGCGCGGCCATCGACGCCGAGCGGCACCACCGCGAGGCCCTCGAGATCCGCAAGACACTCGGCGACCGGTTCGGGATCGGCGCCTCGCTCTGCGCCCTGGGGGAGGCCCTGCGCCTCAGGGGGGACCTGGATCAGGCGCGCGCGGTGCTGTTCGAGGGGCTCGGGCTGCTCGAGGCCATCAAGGAGACCGAGCTCATCGCCGAGGCCTGCGCGGCCCTGGGCGACATCGAGCTGGCCGCGCGCGACTACCCGGAGGCCGCCCGGTGGCACCAGCGGGCCCTGGGCCTCGCCGAGGCCCAGGGCGATCGGCTGCGGCGCGGGGCGATCGCCAGGTCCCAGGCACAGGCGGCCCTCGAGCTCGGGGACCTGGCCCAGGCGCGAAGGCACCTGGGGCTGTCCGAGACCTGCCTCGCCCAGGCCGAGACCCCGCTCGATCGCGCCCGGCACCTCCTGCTCTCGTCGCGCCTGCTGCGGGCCGAGGGAAGGCCCGAGGACGCCCTTCGGGCCGCGAGCGAGGCGGATCGTCTGCTCGCCTCGCTCAAGATGAGCGGCGTCCGGGAGAGCCTCGCCCGGCAAGGGGGCGAGCGCGGCCTTCCCCCACCTAGCTAACTTGTTTGGTCAACCCCCACGAGGCCGTCCCCCCTCCCCCTTCGCTATTATCGAGCAAGCGAATGTTCCCCCGTCGCACGGAAAGGCAGCCGCATGCGCCACAGCGCCCAGACGAGCTTCCGATGGACCCTCGCGGCGGCCTGCCTCACGGCGGCGCTGCTCGGGGGCTGCCCATGGCCGTGGGGCACTCAGGCCACCACGCCCTCGCCCTTGGGCGGGCGGATCCTGGACATGCAGGGGCGCCCGGTGGGCGGGGTGCTGGTGCGGGCGAGCTTCACCAACGCCATCCCCTTCACCAACGGCATCCCCTTCTCGACCCAGGGCATCAGCGAGACCACCTCCGAGGTCCGCACCGGCACGGACGGGCGCTTCTCCTTCTC
This sequence comes from Pantanalinema sp., assembly GCA_036704125.1. NCBI lineage: Bacteria > Bacillati > Cyanobacteriota > Cyanophyceae > Leptolyngbyales > Leptolyngbyaceae > Pantanalinema > Pantanalinema sp. The sequence continues at coordinate 7,380 of DATNQI010000028.1, forward strand.
CAGCCCTCCGGTGGGCGAGGTCAACGTCGAGGCGATCCAGTCCGACGAGCGAAAGGCCGTGCGCCAGTCGGTGGCGGTGAGATCCGGGGTGATGCTCGACCTGGGCGACATGCGCCTGGCGCCCGTGGGCGGCATCGCGGGCCGCATCACCACCCCCAACCTCGCAGGAATCAACCTGCTCGGCACCGACGTCTTCACCCCGGGCCTCGGCTACCTGGTCAAGACCGACGAGCAGGGCAACTTCAGGCTCAGCAACGTGCCGGCCGGCCGCTTCCGCCTGGTGGCGACCAACCAGGGCCTCGGCCGGGGCGAGCTCGCCGACGTGGAGGTCAGGCCGGGCGAGGTCACCAGCCTCGACGCCATCCCGCTCTCGCTGACGCCGCCCGTCGTCGGCGAGCTGCGCCCCGCGATGGGAGGGCCCGGCTCGCAGCTCGAGATCATCGGCCAGAACTTCGGGAAGTCCGCGGGTCTCGGCAGCACCGTCGAGGTCTACCTCAGCGGGGTGCGCCTCAGCGACGTGACCGTCGAGAACGACCAGCGCATCCGCGCCAGGGTGCCCAACGGCGCGCAGAGCGGCAGGGTCGTGGTCAAGGTCGGCCTGATCTCGGGGGTCAGCCCCGCCGACTTCAAGGTGATCGCGGACCTGAGGCTCTCGCCGGCGGGTCCCCTCATCCTCCCGCTCAACGGCTCGTTCCGCTTCACGGCGCTCGCGAGCGACAGCGCCGGGGAGGCCATCTCGGCGCCGTTCGTCACATGGGCGGCGACCCCCGACGCCGTGCTCGCCCCCGACCCGGCCACCCCGGGCCAGTACCAGGGCCACGCGATAGGAAGCGGGCTTGCGACCCTCTTCAACGGCACCATCTCGAGCGAGGCGCGGGTGTTCGTCTCGCCCACGGTGGGATCTCCCTTCTCGCACGGCACCGGCGCGCCGGGCAGCAGGGTCTCGGTCGCGGTCGGCTCGGCAGGGGCGATCGCCCTCTGGAGCGGCTACGACGAGACGAACGGGACCTACCGCATCCAGGGCCAGCGCCTGAGCGGCACCTCGTGGGCCGCGAGCGACCTGACGTTTGCCGCGAGCTTTCCGGCCGACCCCATGCCGGTCCTCGCGTGGGGCAGCGGCAAGTTCTGGCTGGCCTACGCCGACGGCAGCGCCGGCAGCCGACAGATCAAGCTCCAGCGCCTCGACGCCAGCGGCGCTCCATCCGGGGGACCGCTCACCCTGGCGGACACACGGCCGGGCGTCCTCTCGCTGGCGGTGGCCCCGGGGGTCAACGACGCCCTGGTCGCGTGGCAGGAATCCCCGTCGTCGATCCAGTGCCGGCTCTACTCGAGCGGCCTCGGCGCCCCGACCACCCTGGTCGCGAGCAACGCCTCGCGTCCGAGCGCGGCCTGGGACGGATCGGCGTACGCGGTGTGCTGGGAGCAGGCCATCGGCGCCGACACCGACGTGATGGCGCGGGTCGTCAACGACTCGGGGGTGGCGGCGCTCAGCGCCTTCGGCGTGGCCGAAGGGCCGAACAGCCAGCGTCAGCCGTGGCTGACGGGAGGCCTCGGGCACATGATGGCCGTCTGGTCCGAGACCCGAGGCGGCCAGCGCGAGATCGGCGCGCGGCGCGTCGTGGGGGGGACGGCCCTGGGCACGAGCCCGACCTACCTGGGGGCCCTGCACCCGGGCCACGGCGAGGAGGCGTGGCCTGCGATCGCCTCGCTCGACGCCAACCGCTACCTTCTCGCGTGGATCGACGGCCGCCCGGACGCCCCCGGCGCCTTCGCCCAGGTCCTCGACAAGGACCTCTCGGCGCCCGGCACCCCGTTCGCCGTCAGCCTCGGAGGGGGGCTCTCGGGGCCCGCGATCGCCGGCAGCGGCCCCGACGCCTTCCTGGCCTGGCTCGGCGGCAACGTCTCGAGCGGGCCTTCAATCGGCGGCCAGCGCCTCGCTCCTTGAGGCGCCGCCCGCACGAGTGCTGCGAGAATTGGCAAGCAGTAATCGAAGCAGGATTGGGTACAAGGGGCATATGTCGACCGAGCAAGCCTTCATCTGCCCCTCGTGCCAGCGCGCGCTGCAGCGCGCGACGGTACGGCTGTACGCGTGCCAGGATTGCCGGATCGTCGCTGCGATCTACGAGGACGAGGGCAACGCCCTGATCATCAGCTCGCCGGCGGGGGCCTCCACCACCCTGCCCCTGACCGCCCTCGAAGGCTGACCCACACCTCTTCTCAACCGGCGGGTAAAACCCGCGCAATGCAGGCGGGGCACAATCCTCCAAGTCACCAGACGAAAGGGGAGGTTGCCGTGTCGATACCCTTGAAGGCCGACGTCTACGCCGAGATGCGCTTCTTGCCGGACACCCAGTCGCTATCGAGCGCCAGGCGCTTCGTGGCCAAGAGCCTGGAAGGCCTCCCCGAGGCGCCCCTGGCGGATTTGACCCTCGCCATCGACGAGGCGCTCGCCAACGTCATCGCCCATGCCGGCTCCCCGCGGAATTCGAGCATCGCCCTCAAGCTGTACCGCGAGAACGACCACGTGCGGGTGATCATGACCAACCCGGGGGTTCGCTTCGAAGGCGATCGCCTGCCTCCGGTCGACCTGGAGGCGCACGCGGCCGAGCGCCGCACCAGCGGCCTCGGCGTGTTCCTCATGAAGCAGCTCATGGACCTGGTGCTGTTCCGCTCGACCCGCGACGGCCTGCAAGAGCTCGTGATGGTGAAGAACCTCGCCGCCTGATCAGTGATCCTCGTCCTTCTTCTTGGCGCTCTCGTCCTCGGCCTTGAACAGGGGGGCCCAGGTCATCACGGCGACGCGATCGGATTCGCCGTCGTAGAAGAGGCCGACCTCCATCTCGTTGACCTCGAACTCCGCGTAGCGCATCCCGATCAGGTTGAGGGGCAGCGAGCCTCCCGCCGAGGGCTGGATGATGGTCTTGCGCTTGGGCTTGTCCCAGCGGCCGAGGGCATCCTCGTAGCTGCGAGGAGCCTTGGGCAGCGGCAGCCAGACGCGGATCGCGTTGTGGGAGGACCCCTCGTCGACGAAGAGCTTGCCCGAGGGGGCGGTGGTGATCCGGCTCGCATCCTCGGGGAGCAGCTTGAAGAGCAGGCGATGGTAGACCGGCAGCCCCATGACGTAGAGGGGAGTGCGCTCGTCCTCGGGGCCGTACTTGGCCCGGAACTCGGCGATGGTCGCCCCTGCGAGGTCCAGGCCGTCCAGGTGGCGCTCGTCGAAGGAGGGGCCACAGCCCGCGACCATCAGCGCCGCGACACCAAGGGGAAACATGCGATTCATCGAGCAACGACCTCCGTCCCGGGAGGTATACCCTCGCTCTGTTACCCCTTAACCCGCAACGGAAGGGGGCGCTCCGGCCATTTCAGGCGATCGCGCAGGCTGAAGTGCAGCCAGAGAGCGAATTTCATCGGGACCAAAAGGCCCGTCCCCGCTGGATTTGAGGTTATGGGGGCACTAAGCGAGCGGAAATTTTTTTGGCAAGGGGCTTGCAAGCCAATCAAACTGTGCTATTATGAATACATCGAAGGCAATTCGACGACGCGCCCGATTCGTCTAGAGGCCTAGGACGCTGCCCTCTCACGGCGGTAACACGGGTTCGAATCCCGTATCGGGTACTAAAAAAATGGCGACATGCTTGATTGTTAGCATGTCGCCATTTTTCTGTCTTTTCGGCAGCGGCAGGAACCCTTTCCCCTTGCTTATTCGGGGGGTCACCTCGCCTGAAACGCGCCGCAGGCGCTTGGCCGTGCCAGAACATGAGGAGCAAGCGTGAACCCGACCCGCGTCCGCGTTCATTCGCACCCGTTCAAGGCCAGTTCCGTCGCGTTTTACGCCTTGCTCCTGCTCCTCGGGGGATATGCCCTCTCTAGCCTGATCCTCTCCTTCCAGACGATCGACCGCCCATTTCCCGGCTTCAAGGTCCTGAGCGATCGGGTCGTCGACGTCCAGCTTCCTTCGTCGTGGAGCGGCACCCAGGCCCACCTGATGCCCATGGATCGCGTCATGAGCGTCGACGACATGGCCTTCGCCTCGGGCAAGGAGTTCTATCAGTACGTTCGGACCAGGCCGGTGGGGTCACCCCTTCGCTACGAGATCGAGCGCGTGTCCTGGACCGGAGGCCGCGAACGATTGACCAAGGTCATCCCGACCCAGCGCTACGAACTCGACGATTGGATCGCCTACTCTCTGGGCTTCTGGTTGTCCGGCGTTTTCTACCTGCTGATCGGAGTGGTCGTCTCCATCCTCAAGCCCGGCGACCTGGTGGCCAGAGCCCACTTCGCGTTCTGTGTCGCGGGCGCCCTCAACTTCCTGTCCATCTTCGATTCCAACACCACCTTCTATCTGCCCCCGACCACGGTCGTCTTCGTGCGCGCTCTCCAGGGCCTGACGGCCTTGACGCTGGTCCTTCTCTTCCCCCGTCGCATCGCCCGGCGGCACTTCGCTGGGATGGTCATGCTCATCGCCCTGTTCAGCCTGGCGCTCAGCATGTTCTCGTTCGCCTTCTACTCGGAACCCTCGCTCAGGCCATTGACTCACCTGGGCACGGCGATCTACGCCGTCCTCGGCGGCCTCACCGTCGTCCTGGTTCCGATCTGGGCGGTCTTGAGCAAGAGCAGCTCGGCGCGAGAGAAGGTACAAGCGCAGATCATCCTGCTGGGGGCTTCCGTTTCCCTGCTCCCCCTGCTCATGCTCTTCATAGGACCGCTCATTCGATACGACGGCCCGATCCTGAACATCGGTTCGGTCTGCGGGATCATCTTGCCGCTGGCGATCGCCTACGCGATCGCGCGCCATCAGCTGTTCGACATCGACATCCTCCTCAGGCCCTCGCTGACCTATTCGCTGCTCAGCGTGTTCCTGGTGGCCCTGTACCTGGCGGTCCTGGGCCTGGTCTCGTTCAGCTTCGGATCCCATTCGGCGCTTGCCAATTTCGTGGCGACCGCCATCGTCGCTCTCTGCTTCTCGCCCGCGCGCGACCGGATCAAGGCCTGGCTGGACAGGCGCTTCTTTCGCACGACCTACGACCCGGACGCGGTGCGCGCCGCCTTCACGAGCGAGGCGCAGCAGACCTCCGATCGCGCCTCGTTGCTCGCCGCGTTCCTGGACCTGCTCGACGACACCCTTCATCCCAGGTTCAGCGCGGTCTTTCTGCGGACTCCCGATGCGTCGTGGGAGCTGAGGGACTCGCGGGGTGGTCACGACCTTCATGCCTTCCGGTTGCCCGACCCGGACGGGGACAGCCTGCACTTTCCGCTGGAAGTGAAGGGCCAGGCTATCGGACAGGTGGTCATCGGTCCCAAGCGCTCGGAAGTCCCCTATTCCGTGAGCGATCGCAACCTCATCACGAGCTTGATCGACAAGCTGGCCGTCTGGATGAGCCTCTACGACCGAATCGACCAGGAGCATGCTCACTCTCGCCAGATCGCAGCCATTCGCGAGGCCCAGACCCTCAAAGACCAGTTCCTCAACACGGTCAGCCATGAGCTCAGGACGCCCGTCGCGATCATCCTGGGCTCGATGAGCGTGCTCAAGCACACGGGGCATGCGGAGGATCACCCCCTGCTCGCCACGTACTTCGACCGGATCCAGCGCAATGCCGGGCAACTCTCCATTCTCCTCGACGACCTGCTGAATGCCGGCCAGCTCCAGTCCGGACGCTTCGCCCTGACGATGCGATCGCTCGATCCCCACGCGACCATCAGGAACGCCGTCGTCGACTTGCAGGCCATGGCCGCCGAAAAGCGGAAGGTGATCAGCCACGAGCCCGGCGCGGGCTGTCCCGCCGTCGAAGGGGATACCCAGCGGATCGGCCAGGTGCTCAGAAACCTCCTGCTCAATGCCATCAAGTACACCCCCGAGGGCAGCACCATCGAGGTGCGCGCGCTCCCAGGCGAGGACGGTGTCCGCTTCGAAGTCAGGGACGACGGCCTGGGGATTCCCCCCGAGGAATTTCCGAAGCTCTTCGAGCGATTCAGCCGCCTGGCGAACACGAAGGATGGAAGGGAAAGCGGCGTCGGCCTGGGGCTCTACATCGTCAAGGCCATCGTCGAGGCCCACGGGGGCAAGGTGGGGGTCGAGAGCACCCAGGGTCAGGGAAGCACCTTCTGGTTCGAGTTGCCCTTCATCGCCTCGAAGCTGCCAGAGGACGCCGAGCGCTCCCGGGTCATCCCCTGAGGCTCAGGGCTCGATCGGTTCGTCGTGGGCCGGGCCTCCGTCCAGGACCCGCTCCAGCAGGTGGCGATACGCCCGCGCCGCGCTGTCCGGCCTCATCAGCAGATCCCCGCCGGGCCCGAAGGTGACGTGTTTCGGCTCCTGGCTGGCGATGATCCGCCGGTCCTCCTCGAGGACCCTTCGATTGAAGCGGTTGAAGACGGGCGTCAGCAGCTTCGAACGGGCGAAGCGCCGCAGGCCGAGGATATAGACGCGGGTTTCCGTCGGGCCGACCGGCACGCCCCACATGTAGTTGACCATCCTCGGCGAGATCGAGAGGCGGTGAACGTTGGGCAGCCGGAACGTCAGCAAGCCGTCCTCGAGATCGAAGCCGTCGGGGCGAGGCGTCACCTTCGGCACGTGGGGGCCTCGCTGCTTGGCGAAGCGGCCGATGGTTCGTTCATGAACGAACGGGAGGTGCCCCATGTCCAGCATGTTCTCCGCGAAGCGCGTGAAGTTGGTGGGCCACAGGTCCTCGATGATCCCCCAAGCCCAGCCGTGCTCGCGCACCTCGGGCGGGACCGGGTCGCCTCCGGGAGCGGCGGCAGGATCCCGGCTCAAGAACACCCAGATGAGGCCCCCCGCCTCGATCGCGTGGTAGCGGGGAATGCGCAGGTTCGCGAGCCTGTGCGACGGCTCGCCGAGCGCCGGAATGGCCACGCAGCGGCCCTGCTCGTCGAACGTCCAGCCGTGGAAGGGACAGCTCAAGCAACCATCGTTCACGCGACCGAGCGAGAGCGAGGCCCCCAGGTGGGGACAGCGATCGCGCAGCGCCACGACCTCGCCGGCCCCGTCGCGGTAGAGGACCAGGCGCGTCTCCATGATCGTGACCGCCAGGGGCCTGCGGGGCTTGAGCTGGTGCGACCGGGCCGCGATGTACCAGAAGTCCCAGAGGTAGTAGGGCGCAGCCGGCATGGGGGGCCTCCTAGCGACCGAGCTCGCTGCGAAGCGCCGCCTCGAGATCGGGTTGACGGAAGGTGAACCCGGTGGCCTGCAGCTTCGTCGGCAGGACGCGCGCTCCCTGAAGCAGCAAGGCGTCGCCGAGCTCGCCGAACATCAGGCGAACGACCGGGGCCGGCAACGGGAAGAGCGTCGGCCGGCCGAGCACCTTTCCCAGGATCCGCGTGAACTCCGCGTTGGTCACCGGCTGCGGGGCGGTGGCGTTCACGGGCCCCCTCAGGGCCTCGGTGAAGAGGGCATGGTGGATCGCCCCGATGAGGTCGTCGAAGCCGATCCAGCTCATCCACTGCCGGCCGCCGCCGATCACCCCGCCGACCCCCATCGTGAAGGGCAGGATCATCTGCGCGAGCGCCCCCCCGCGCGCGGACAGCACGACGCCGGTTCGCAGGTGGACGACCCGGATTCCCGCCTGGCGAGCGGGCTCGGCGGCGGCTTCCCAGGCCTGACAAACCTCGGAAAGAAAGCCAGTGCCCGGCGCGCTGTCCTCGGTGAGGACGGCGTCAGCGCGCGAGCCGTAGTAACCGATCGCCGAGGCGCAGACCAGGACGCTGGGCGCTCGGCGCAGCTTTGCAAGTCCCTCGGCGAGCAAGCGCGTCCCCTCCACGCGGCTCTCGAGAATCGCGGCCTTGCGAGCCGGCGTCCAGCGCCCGCCCGCGATGCTTTCGCCCGCCAGGTGCACCACCGCGTCGGCGCCCTCGAGCCCCTCCAGGTCCAGCTGACCCCGCGCCGGGTCCCACGAGATCTCATGCGCGCCCGCCTCGCGCCGCACAAGCGGCCAGACGGCGTGCCCGCCGGTCTCGAGGAAAGATCCGAGCCGCGTGCCGACGAACCCCGAGGCGCCCGTGATGGCGATCCGCTGGGTTCCAATTTGAGCGAAGGCCTGATGGCGCCGCTCGAGAGGGGTGCTCGCTTCGAAGACGTTCATGGACACCTCCATTTCCTCCACGTGCCTGGAGTGTAGGGAGGCACCTCGATCCTGTCAATGAGTTGTCCATTACAAATAATTGACAAAACCACCCCCGCTCGGGTAGAAAGTAGGCGGGAGGACCCTCATGCCAGACTCCGGCAAGTATCAGATCAAGGCCGTTTGCCAGCTGACGGGCCTCAGCTCGGACGTCATTCGCGCCTGGGAGCGGCGGTACGGTGCGATCTCGCCCGTTCGCGCCGAACGAAACCTGCGCCTCTACAGCGAACGCGATGTCGCGCGGCTCCTGTTGCTCAAGCAAGCGACAGGAGCCGGCCACGCCATCGGCCGGATCGCCACGCTCGCGGACGCCGATCTGGCCTCGCTCGTCACGCCCGTCGCGCCTGCTCGCGCGCATGACCAGGGCTTGCCTGCCCAGCGGATCATCGCCGCGATCGAGCGGCTGGACTACACGGCGGCGGATGAAGCGCTCGGCCAGGCCGCTGTGGTGATTCCTGCCGCGCAGCTGATCCGCGAGGTCGTGCTGCCCGTGCTGGAGCACGTCGGCGCCCGGTGGTCGCAGTATCCGCTCGGAATCGCCGCAGAGCACCTGGCGACCTCGCTCTTGAGAAGCCTCCTGGGAGCGCTCCTGAGGACGCGACACATCGACAGGCTCCATGCACCGGTCTTGCTGGGAACCTTGCCAGGGGAGCCACACGAGATGGGGCTGCTCGTCGCAGCCCTGACCATCGCCTCGTGCGGGGTTCCAGTCTGTTACCTGGGCCCGAACCTCCCCGCTTCCGGGCTGGCCCTCGCCGCCAAGCAGATCGGGGCATTCGCCGTGGGAATCAGCGTCGTCAACAGCCCCGACGAGGCGCAGCTCTCCGAGCTCGATCGGCTCGCGAGCGAGCTCGCGCCCGGGACCGCACTCTGGCTCGGCGGCCAGGGGGCGCTCTCGGCGCCCCCTGGCGCGCTGCCTGCCAGGTCTCTCGTGTTGGCGAGCCACGAGGCGATCGAAAGGCAGCTGCAGGATCCCGTGGTAAGGTGATGGTAGCCGGGCACCACGGGAACAGGAGACGCGCGCGTGGAAGAGACGATTGAATAGCGCCAGGAACCTGCTGCCCGTCGCGGCGCTGATCGCAAGCATCCTCTCCCTGACGCTCGGCACTTCGTTCGCCAAGCATCTCTTCCCGCTGATCGGGGCGCAGGGCACCACGAGCTTCCGCGTGACCTTCGCAGCCGTCATCCTGCTTGCGATCTGGCGGCCCTGGCGCCTGCCGCTGTCCGCGCGCGAGGCACGAACGATCGCCCTTTACGGCGCCGCGCTCGGCCTGATGAACCTGACGTTCTACATGGCGCTGCGCACGATCCCGCTCGGGATCGCGATCGCCATCGAGATCACCGGACCGCTCTGCGTCGCGATGGCCGCCTCGCGCAGGCCCAGGGACTTCGTCTGGATCGGCCTCGCGGTGCTGGGGTTGCTGCTGTTGCTGCCGCTCCACCAGAGCGCGAACCGGCTCGATCCGCTCGGCGTCGGCTACGCCCTCGCTTCTGCGGTGTGCTGGGCGCTCTACATCGTCTTCGGCCAGAGAGCGGGCAAGGCGCACGGCGGTCAGGCGACCTCGCTCGGCCTGACGGTCGCCGCTCTGGTCGTCCTCCCGTTCGGGCTCGCCCATGCCGGCGCCGCGCTCTTCAATCCGTCGCTGATGCTCGCGGGGCTCGGCGTCGGCATCATGTCGAGCGCGCTCCCCTATTCGCTGGAGATGATCGCGCTCAGGCGCCTCCCCAAAAAGACTTTCGGCGTCCTGCTCAGCCTGGAGCCCGCCGTGGGGGCGGTGATCGGGTTCATCGTCCTCGGCGAGACGCTGACGCCGAGGCAGTGGCTGGCGATCGGCAGCGTCATCGTCGCTTCGATCGGCAGCACACTCGGCGCGCGCAAGGCCGAGGGGGCCCGGGTCGAGAGCCGCCCTTAATCTGAAGATAATTTATCCGACCCTGTCCGCAGGGGAATGGAGCCTAAAATTCTCTTCTTTTCTCGATTTTAGCCGACCGAGGGGCTTCCCTTCATGAGTCGAGGTGTGTTAACCTTCTCTTAAATTCACGCATGAACCCGACCGGAGGAAGCCTTGAAACCATTCGTGATCGCCCTCGCGTCCGTCCTTCTCGCCTCGTCGCTCGCCGCCTGCGGGACCAGCCAGCACCTGCAGCCCGCGCCGTACGGCACGTCCAGGACCAAGGCCTTCGACCAGGCCCCGGCCGACTACTACCGGGCGGCTGAAGGCCAGCAGGGCCAGTCCCTGCTGCGCTCGCTCGCCGGCATCGTCTCCAAGCACAAGGAGCTGGGCTATGACCGCGCCCGCGACGTCATGTTCGCCGACGTGGACGACCTGGACGGCGACGACGTCGTCGAGTGCGATTACACCGACCGCCAGCTGGACAAGATCACCGATCGCAACTCCGCTTATCGCAACGGCAAGGGCTTCAACGCCGAGCACACCTGGCCCCAGAGCAAGGGCGCGGTCGGAGTGGCGAAGTCGGACCTCCATCACCTCTTCCCCACGGACTGCAACGCCAACTCCATGCGCAGCTCGTTTCCCTTCGGGGAGGTGGTGACGGTCACCTGGAGCGAGGGTGGCAGCAAGCTCGGGCTGGATGCGAGCGGCGAGACGGTGTTCGAGCCGCGCGACGAGCAGAAGGGCAACACGGCCCGGGCGCTCTTCTACTTCTACACCGTCTACGGCCAGCAGGCCGACCTCTCGAACTTCCGGCACGAGGAAGCGACCCTCAAGAAGTGGCACGCGAAGGACCCCGTCACGGCGCTGGATCGCGCGCGCAACGACGCGGTCTACCGCCTGCAGGGCAACCGCAATCCGTTCGTCGACGTGCCGGAGTTCGTCCAGGGCGTGGGCAGCTTCCTGCCCACCCTGAACACCCCCGCGTTCAAGCTGCGGTAGCAGCTTCCCATTCAACGGCTCAGCGCCCGGATCCGACGTCGGATCCGGGCGCTGAGCTTGTGTTGTGAGTCTCGGTAGGGATTATGGAGCGATCAGGGCGGAGGCAGCGGTCATCACGAAGCCGGCACCCGAAGCGACCAGACCAGGGGCGGTGCCGACGCCCGTGAGGACGGCGACGCTGCCGCCGGCGATCAGGGCATTGCCGACGAAGCTCAGGCCGCTCGCCGCCACGGCGCGCTTGTCGATCGTCTCGGCGCCGAGCTGGTTCTTCAGGGCGATTCCCGAGGCGGCCATCCCCCACGCCGAAAGGCCGATGCCCACCACCGGCAGGACCTTTCCGGCCGCCCGGGTGGGAAGGGCGGCGGCCCCCTGCAGGCCCTTGCGGATCATCATGGTGCCGATCGCGGCGTTGGCGATCGCCCCGCCTATCGCCGCTCCCTCGGCAGCGCCTTGGGCAGCCGCCTCGGCGGGACTGGCGTAGGTCTCTTTGCGGGCCTTTGGCGAGAGCGCAAGCGCGTCCTGCTTGGCGAGGCCAGGCACCGGCGCCTCGGGCGAAGCGGGGCGCCGAGGCGCCCGGGGGGCGACGACAGAAGCCCCTTTTTGCTGGATGACAACACCGCTCACGAGACGCCCTCCTGCCGTGCCCAGAGACCTAGCGGCCCTGGGCGTTCTGCTCTTCCTGCTGCTTGTGGTACTTGCGAAGGCCCAGGCCTGCGCCGATGGCGGCACCTACGGCAGCCCCCGCCGCGTAGACGCCGCCGCCGTAGCTGGTGCCGCCGTTGTTGCCGAAGTGGAAGAAAAGGTCGTAGGTCCAGGTCGCGGCGGCACCGGCCGCGGCACCACCTGCGGCCTTGCCGCTGAGCTTGAGCACGTCCTTGGTGGTGAGGCCCCGATCCTCGCCGGCTTCCGCCTTGGGCGCCTGAGGCTTCTTCGGGGGCTGGGGAGCGGCAACGGCCCGGCGCGACTGAATCTGCAGGTTGCTCATCGGAATCCTCCTCGACGTCTCACGCGACCTTCACTCACGAGGGTGTTATCGGGCCGTTAACAGGAATAGTTTCCCAAGTCCAGGTAAACCTTTGGGAGATTTTTCATTAATCAGAGGAAAGGATGAAACGGCCTCCCGGAAGGGCCGAGTGGCAATTGACTCGCCCAATGGCGGGGGATTAGGATGCGCCCACGCCGCACCCGCAACGGCCGCAAAGGGGGGGCAGATGAGCGCTTCTTCAATTGGGCGGACCCGCTGGGCGATCGCTGAAGGCTACCTACCCGCCTGGAGCCACGGCCCGGCCCCCGAGATGGTCAGCCACGAGGCGATCTGCCTGCTCAACACCTCGGATCGCGTCGCCCACGTCGCCATCACCGTGTACTTCAGCAACCGGGATCCGGTCGGGCCGTACCGCATCCAGGTCTCCGCGCGCAGGACGCTCCACCTTCGCATGAACGACCTGAGCGATCCGGAGCCGATCCCGGTCGGGACCGACTACGCAAGCGTCATCGAGTCGGACGTCCCCATCGTGGTCCAGCACACCCGGCTCGACTCGCGGCAGGCCGAGAACGCCCTGCTGAGCACCATCGCCTTCGCCGAGTGATCCGAGATGCACGCACCGATCGAGCGAATCGAGGTCTCGGCCTACCGCATCCCGACGGATGGGCCCGAGGCGGACGGCACCATCGCCTGGGACGCGACGACCCTGGTCCTGGTGACGGCGCATGCGGGCGCGACGACGGGGCTCGGCTACACCTACGCCCACGAGGCGGCGGGCCTCGTCGCCCACAAGACACTCGCTCCTTTGCTCATCGGCCGGGACGCCCTGGACATCCCGGCCGCCTGGGAGGCGATGATCCGAAGCGTCCGCAACCTGGGCCGGCCCGGCGTGGCCAGCATGGCGATCGCGGCCGTGGACGCGGCGCTGTGGGACCTCAAGGCGAGGACCCTCGGGGTCCCGGTCGTCGGCCTGCTGGGGGCCGCGCGCGAGCGCATCGCGCTCTACGGCAGCGGCGGCTTCACCTCCTACTCCCTCGAACACCTCGCACGGCAGCTCGGAGGCTGGATCGACCAGGGGCTCACGATGGTCAAGATGAAGGTCGGCAGCGATCCGGCCGCCGACCTCGAGCGGGTGCGAGCGGCGCGGCGCGCGATCGGGCAGCAGGCCTCGCTCTTCGTCGACGCCAACGGCGCCTACGCGCGCAAGGAGGCCCTCGCCTTCGCCGCGGCCTTCGAGGCCTGCCAGGTGAGCTGGTTCGAGGAGCCCGTCTCCTCGGACGATCTCGAGGGGCTGCGCCTGCTGCGCGATCGCGCCCCCGCGGGCATGGCCATCGCCGCCGGCGAGTACGGCTTCGATCCCCCCTACTTCCGCCGCATGCTCGAGGCCGGGGCCGTGGACGTCCTGCAGGCGGACGCCACCCGCTGCTGCGGCATCACGGGCTTCCTCAAGGCCGCCGCCCTCGCCGAGGCGCACATGATCCCGCTCTCGGCGCACACCGCCCCCAGCCTGCATGCGCACGTCTGCTGCGCGGTCCCTGGCGTCCGGCACCTTGAGTATTTCCACGACCACGCGCGCATCGAGCACATGCTCTTCGAAGGGGTCCTCTCGCCCGTGGACGGCGCGCTCGAACCCGACCGCAAGCGCCCCGGGTTCGGGCTTTCCTTCAAGCGCGCCGACGCGGAGCGCTACGCGATCTAAGGAGGTAGGGCATGCGCCAGTCACGCACGAGCCGAAAGACGGATCCCCGGATCGCCTTCTTTCGAGAGGGCGGCCAGGCAGCAGCGCTCGAAGCGGCGCTCGCCCAGCGCATCAAGGGCGAGGTACGCTTCGACGACGGCAGCCGCGCCCTCTACGCCACCGACGCCTCCAACTACCGCCAGGTACCAATCGGCGTCGTCATCCCCCGCGACGCCGAGGACGTGGTGGCGACCCTCGAGACCTGCCGCCGCTTCGGGGCTCCAGTGCTCGGGCGCGGCGGCGGCACCAGCCTCGCGGGCCAGGGCTGCAACGTGGCCGTCGTGCTCGACTTCTCGAAGGTCATGCATCGGCTGCTCTGGCTGGACCCCGAGGCGCGCTTGGCGAGCGTCGAGCCGGGCATCGTCCTGGACCGCCTGAGAGAGGCAGCCGAAGCGCACGGGCTCACCTTCGGGCCGGACCCTGCCACCCACACCCACTGCACCCTGGGCGGGATGATCGGCAACAACTCGTGCGGCGTCCACTCGGTCATGGCCGGCCGTACCTCCGACAACGTCGAGACGCTGGGGATCCTGACCTACGACGGCCACCGGATGCGCGTCGGAAGGACCGACGAGGCGGAGCTCGAGCGGATCCTCGAAGCGGGCGGCGCGCAGGCCGAGCGCTACCGAAAGCTCCTCTCCCTGCGCGATCGCTACGCCCCCTTGATCCGCGCGCGCTTCCCGAAGATCCCGCGCCGGGTCTCGGGGTACGCCCTCGACGAGCTCTTGCCGGAGAACGGCTTCAACGTGGCCCGGGCGCTGGTGGGCAGCGAGAGCACCTGCGTCATGGTGCTCGATGCGACCGTCCGGCTCGTCCCCAGCCCCCCGGCGCGCAGCCTCCTGGTGCTGGGCTACCCCAGCGTGTTCGAGGCGGGCGATCACGTCCTCGAGGTCCTTTCGGCCGACCCGATCGGCCTCGAGGGGATGGACGATCGGCTCGTCAACGACATGACGGTGAAGGGGCTGCACCCGAGGGACCTGAAGCTCTTGCCGGATGGGCGCGGCTGGTTGCTCGCCGAGTTCGGCGGTGAGACCAAGGCCGAGTCGGACGCGCGCGCCCGGGCCCTGATGCGAAAGCTCGCCAAGCTCGCGCATCCCCCCACCATGAAGCTCTTCGACGATCCGACCCAGGAGGCGATCGTGTGGCGGGTGCGCGAATCCGGCCTCGGCGCGACCGCGTTCGTGCCCGGCAAGCCCCTCACCTGGGAGGGCTGGGAGGACTCGGCGGTCGCCCCCGAGAAGCTCGGGGCGTACCTGCGCGCTTTGCGCGAGCTGCTCGAGACCTACGACTACGGCTGCGACCTGTACGGTCACTTCGGGCAAGGCTGCGTCCACACGCGGATCGACTTCGATCTCGAGACGGCCGCAGGCATCGAGAAGTTCCGCTCCTTCGTCTCCGACGCGAGCGACCTGGTCGTGAGCTTCGGGGGATCCATCTCCGGCGAGCACGGCGACGGGCAGTCCAAGGCGGAGTTCCTGGGAAAGATGTACGGCCCCGAGCTGCTCGAGGCCTTCGAGGAGTTCAAGGCCATCTGGGACCCCGAGGGCAAGCTCAACCCCGGCAAGATCGTCGATCCCTACCGCGTGGACCAGAACCTGCGCCTGGGCACCGGCTACCGGCCGCCCCAGCCGAAGACCCACTTCAAGTTCCCCCAGGACCAGGGCAGCTTCTCGCGCGCGACCCTGCGCTGCGTGGGGGTCGGCGAGTGCCGAAAGGAAAAGATGGGCACCATGTGCCCGAGCTACATGGTCACTCGCGAGGAGAAGCACGCGACCCGCGGGCGCGCACGCCTGCTCTTCGAGCTGTTCCAGCAAGACGTGCTCAAGGGCGGCTGGCGCGAGCCGAGCGTCAAGGAGGCCCTCGATCTCTGCCTGGCCTGCAAGGGGTGCAAGGGCGAGTGCCCCGTGAACGTGGACATGGCGACCTACAAGGCGGAGTTCCTCTCCCACTACTACGAGGGCCGCCTTCGCCCGCGCGCGGCCTACGCCTTCGGGCAGATCCAGCGCTGGGCCGAGCTGGCCTCTCGGGTGCCCTGGCTCGCGAACCTCGCCACCCAGACGCCCCTCCTCCGCGAGGTCGCCAAGGCGATCGCCGGGGTGGCCCCAGCCCGCGCGATCCCGGCCTTCGCCCCCACGACCTTCAAGCAGTGGTTTTCCGAACGCGAGGCCAAGCGCACAAACGCCCCGCCGGTCGTGCTCTGGGCCGACACCTTCAGCAACCACTTCCAGCCCGAAGTGGCCATGGCCGCCGTGGAGGTCCTGGAGGACGCCGGCTTCCGCGTCGTGCTGCCTGGCGGCAAGCTCTGTTGCGGCCGCCCCCTCTACGACTACGGCTTCCTCGACCAGGCCGAGACGCAGCTCGCGACGATCCTCCGGGCCCTGCGCCCGGCCTTGCGCCGGGGCACGCCGATCGTGGGACTCGAGCCAAGCTGCGTGGCGGTCTTCAGGGACGAGCTCGGCAATCTCTTCCCCGACGACGAGGACGCCAAGCGCCTCAAGGAGCAGGTCTTCCTGCTCGGCGAGTTCCTGGTGAGCCAGGGTTACTCGCCCCCCGCGCTTGGGGGCCGCGCCATCGTCCAGGGCCACTGCCACCAGAAGGCGATCATGGGGATGGACGGCGACGCGACGCTGCTCAAGCGGCTCGGCCTCGACTTCGAGATCCTCGACTCGGGCTGTTGCGGCATGGCAGGCGCCTTCGGCTTCGAAGAGCAGCATCACGAGGTGGCCATGCAAGTCGGCGAGCGCGTCCTGCTGCCTGCCGTGCGCGAGGCCGACGCCGAGACCCTCGTGATCGCGGACGGCTTCAGCTGCCGCGAGCAGATCAGGCAGAGCACGCCCCGCAAGGCGCTGCACCTGGCCCAGGTCCTGAGCCTGGCCATCAGGCAAGGCGCCCCTCGAGGAGCGCCCGAGCCCGCGCGTGACGCGCCCCGCCGGCGTGCGCTGCTTGGGGCTGCCGGAATCGTCCTGCTGGGAGGAGCGCTCGCGTTCGCCTGGCGCCGGCGCGGACGCTGAAGGCGCCAGAGAGGAGGCCCCATGAGAGCCGCCGCCGTCGAGACCAGCAAGCCCGAGAGCCTTCACCTGGAAACCCTCTGCGCTCCCGAGCCCGCCCCGGACGAAGTGCGGGTGGACGTGCTCGAGGTCGGGCTGTGCGGCACCGACCGGGACATCGTCCTGGGCAAGTACGGCGAGGCGCCGCCGGGGGAGTCCTTCCTGATCATCGGCCACGAGAACCTCGGGGTCGTCTCGCGTGCGGGCTCAGGCGTCACCTCGTTACGCCCCGGCGAGCTCGTGGTCGCGACCGTCCGGCGCCCCTGCCCCGAGCTGTGCCTTAACTGCCAGGCCGGCGAGATCGACATGTGCCGCACCGGGCACTTTCGCGAGCGCGGGATCAAGGGCATGCACGGCTACGCGGCCGAATCCTACGTCGAGAAAGAAGCGTACCTGGTCAGGGTCCCCGAGAGCCTGACCAGGGTGGCGGTCTTGCTCGAGCCCCTGAGCGTCGTGGAGAAGGCGCTGCGCGAGGTCTCGTTCGTCCAGGAGCGCCTCGTCTGGAAAGCCGAGCGGGCGCTCGTCACCGGCGCGGGGCCCATCGGGCTGTTGGCGGCGCTGGTGCTGCGGCTCAGGGGGATCGAGACCCACCTGGTGGATCTCGTCGAGGCGGATCACCCCAAGGCGCACCTCGCCCGGGCGCTGGGGGCGAGCTTCCACTCGAGCGACGCCCACCACGGGCTAGGCGAGCTGGTCCAGGGCATCGGTCGCCCCGACGTGATCGTCGAGGCGACCGGGGTGAGCGCGATCTCCTTTCCGGCCATCCTGACGCTCGCGCCCAACGGCGTCCTCGTGAGGCTGGGGCTCAGCCCCTCCAGGCAGGCGCTGGCGCTGCCCGGCGACGTCATCAACCAGGTGATGGTGCTCGAGAACATCGCGGTGCTCGGCAGCGTCAACGCCAACATCCGGGACTTCGCCCGGGGCGTCGACGACCTGCTCGAGAGCGAGCGGCGCTTTCCGGGCTGGCTCGAGGGCCTGATCAGCCGCAGGATCCCCCTCTCGGCGCTGGATGCCGCCTTCGAGAAGGAGCCCGACGACATCAAGGTCGTGCTTTCGATCAGCCCTCCTCCTTGATCCCCTCGAACATCTCGCGCAGGAAGGCGATCCCGTAGCCGGTCGCCTGCCCCCGCTCGATCTTGGGGGGGAAGGGGATCTCGTTCGGCTGGACGACGGCATCCACGATGGCGGGCTTGCCGGAGGCGATGGCGGCGCGCACGGCGTCGCGGGCGTCCTTGGGGTCCTCGACCCGGACGCCGAAGCCGCCGCAGGCCTCGGCGAACTTGGCGAAGTCGGGGTTGTGGAAGCGGATCCCGAACTCGGGGATGCCCGCGACCTCCTCCTCGTACTTGATGAGGCCCAGCTTGGAGTTGTTGAAGACCACGACCACGATGGGCAGCGCGTACTTCACCGCCGTCGTGAACTCGCCCATCCCCATGACGAAGTCCCCGTCGCCCACCCCCGCGAGCACCTGGCGATCGGGACAGGCGAACTTCGCGCCGATCGCGTACGGCAGGCCGCACTGCATCGTCCCCATCAGGCCCGAGCCGATGAAGCGCTGGCGCCCGTTGACGAGGAAGTTCCGCGCCATCCAGACGGTGTTGGCCCCCGAGTCGGTCGCGATGATGGCATCGTCGGCAGCGCACTCCTGGAGGGCCCGGGCCATGACCTGCGGGCGCATGGGGGTGCGCGAACTGGCGGCCTGCTGATCCATGATCTTGTTCCACGCGCTGCGCGAGCGCTGGCACCGCTCGAGCCACTCGCGCGCCTCGTGCCGCTGGCACCGCTCGGCGATCGCGGGCACGGCCAGGTGGACGTCGGCGCACAGGCCGATCGTCACCGGGTAGCGCTTGCCGATCTGGTAGGGGTCCTGGTCGATCTGGATGGTCACGCAGTCGGTGTCGTGGGGCAGGAAGTCGGTGTAGGGAAAGGAGGTCCCGAGCATCAGGAGCAGGTCCGCGTCGGCGATGGCCTCGACCGAGGGCCGGGTCCCGATCAGGCCCAGGCCGCCGAGCACGTGGGGGTCGAAGTCGGAGACGGTCTCCTTGCCCCACAGCGCCTTGACGATCGGAGCGCCGAGCTTGTCCGCCAGCCGCAGGAGGGCCGTCTCCAGGCCCTGGCACCCGCGCCCGACGAAGAGCACCGGGCGCTTGGCCGCGTCCAGGGCCTCGACCACCTTGGCGATCGCCTCGGGGTCCGGCGCGTGGGTGGGCTTCGAGAACTGGTGGTCGGCCCTGGGGGCGTTGCCGGGCAGGACCGAAAGCCCGAGATCCACCGGCACGCTGAGGTGAGCAGGCCCGCTGCGGGCGTAGGCGGCGCGAATCGCGCTGGAGGTGACGATCCGGGCGTTGAGCGAGCCGCCGAGCACCCCGTTCCAGACGGTGCAGTCGCCGAAGGTCAGGTAAGGGTTGTACTCCTGGTTCTGCTCGGTGCCGAGGCTGAAGGAGTCGGTGTTGCCCGTGAGCGCCAGGAGCGGGATCTTGTCCCGGTGCGCCTCGAAGAGGCCGTTGGTGAGGTGGGCGGCGCCGGGCCCCGCGGTCGTCAGGCAGGCGGCGAGCTTGCCCGTCAGCTTGGCGTAGGCGGTGGCCATGAAGGCGGCGTTCTCCTCGTGCCTGACCAGCACGAACTTGATCCGGTCCCGCTCCTTGATCAGGCCGTTGATCAGGCCGTCGACGTTGTCGCCGGGGATGCCGAACACGACCTCGACCCCCCAGTCGGCCAGCGTCTCGATGATCGCCTCGCCGGTCGTCTTCTGGAGGCCGCTTCGAACCTGATCGAGCGGCGAGCGAGAAATGGGCATGCGCACCTCCAAGGATAGGGCGGATCGCCGGACGGCGGGTGGATTCACGCCTCTAGCCTAGAGAGTCCCCCGCCTCCTGGCGATGGCCCAATCGCTCAATCCGTTCGAGAAAGTGCAGGAACATTCGCCCAAGGCCGGGAAGCGATCGGCCCCCTTGCCGCCGCCTGGCCCCTCCGGTCAGGCAAAAACGCGGGCCCTCCCGGGCGCATGCCAGGAGCAAGTATTTGGCGCCAGAAGGAAGCTTCCCTCTTTCCCATGAGGCCAGGTCCTGCTATGATGGATCAGGATATCGGCGATAGGCCCTCAGGCCGGTTGCCACCATACGATTGTTAAAAGTGGAGAGTCTGCGTTTAACAGCGCGGGCTCTTTCTTTTGCGAGACGCCCGGGCCAACCGGTCCGGGCCGCTCGTAAGAAGGGGGAAAACCTACCATGGGCAAGAATTCGACCAAGGCCGAGAAGGCCAAGCGCAACCTCGAGTACGCCAAGACCCACAAGAAGAAGGCCGCTCCCACGCGCCGCTTCTCGCGTCCGGCTCCTAGCCCCACGGCTGCGCCTTCGACCGGCGCCCCCGTCGGCGGCGGCATGGGCGCTCCGCGCACCCTCTACCCCGCGGTGTGCAGCACCTGCGGCATCGAGACCACCGTGCCCTTCGAGCCGACCGCCGGCAAGCCGGTGCAGTGCCGCAACTGCTTCCAGCCCAAGGCGCGCGTCTAACCCGACGCGAGGAAAGGAACCATATTGGCCTCTCACTTCGAGGAGTTCGACCTCCATCCCGCCGTGCAGCGGGGCCTTAAGGCGCTCGGTTTCGAGCACCCCACGCCCGTCCAGCAGCACGCCATCCCGCTTGTCCTGGCCGGGCGTGACGCCCTGGTCCAGGCCAAGACCGGCTCGGGCAAGACCCTTGCCTTCGGCTTGCCGCTGCTCACGCTGCTCGCGCCCAAGGGGTATCCTCAGGCCCTGGTAATCGTTCCCACCCGGGAGCTTGCGATCCAGGTCTGCGAGGCGATCGCCTCGATCGGGAGCACGGGCAGCATCAAGGCGCTCCCCATCTACGGAGGCGTCAGCCTCAACCGGCAGGAAGACGCCCTTCGCCGGGGGGTGGACCTGGTGGTCGGCACTCCGGGCCGCCTCAAGGACCTGCTCCAGCGCGGCAGCCTGAACCTCGGCCGGGTGCGCATCCTGGTGCTCGACGAGGCCGATCAGATGCTCGACATGGGCTTCAGGCGCGACATCGAGCACCTGATGGCGCAGCTGCCCCAGCGACAGCAGACCCTGATCTTCTCGGCGACCATGCCCAAGGAGATCGAGGCGATCGCCCACCGGCACCTCAAGCAGCCCGCCGTGGTGAAGCTGGTGCAGCAGGCGGAGGTCTCTCCCATCGAGATCAGCCACTACTACCTGCGGCTCAAGCCCGAGCAGCGCCTCGACGCCCTCATCGCCATGCTCGAGGACGAGCGCCCGGACCGGGCGATCATCTTCACCCAGATGAAGCACGAGACCAAGCGCCTCGCCCTCAAGCTGGAGCAGAAGGCGAGCATCAAGGCGGGCTTCCTCAACGGCAACATGTCGCAGAACGCGCGCAACACCATGCTCGATCGCTTCCGTTCCGGCGACATCCGGACGCTGGTGGCGACCGACGTGGCGGCGCGCGGCCTCGACATCGAAGGGGTCAGCCACGTCTTCCACTACGCGGTGCCGACGACGGCCGAGACCTACATCCACCGCAGCGGCCGCACCGGCCGCAACGGCAATGAAGGCAAGACCGTCATCATGGTGACCGCCGACGGAGAGGCCACCTTCAAGGCCATCCAGAAGAAGATCGCCTGCGAGCCCTTCCCCCTCGATCTCTCGCGCCTTCCCGCCCCCGCCCTCGGCGTGCCGGGAGAGGACGAGGATCGCCCCAGGGCCCCGCGCATGGATGCGCGCGGCGCCAGGAACAGGCAGCCCCAGGCGCCTGGACAGCGCTCGCGCAGACGCTAAGCGAATCACCCACGCCGGCCGCGAGACATCTCGCGGCCGGCGTGCCGTTCTGGGGACCGCGGTTAGGGCCGCATCCCTGTAGGCCTTTGATCCCGTGCGCGCTTAAGCTGCCGGCACTGACGCGCCGAAAGGAGAGTCGCATGAGCATCGTCAAGGAGTTCAGGGAGTTCGTCGCGCGGGGCAACGTCCTCGATCTGGCGATCGCGGTGGTGATCGGGATGGCCTTCGGGCGGGTGATCACCTCCTTCGTCGACGACGTGCTGATGCCCCCCATCGGCATGCTGTTCGGCAAGACGGACTTCTCCAACCTCTTCGTCACCCTGAACGGCACGAGCTACCCGTCGCTCGAGGCAGCCCGGGCCGCCGGCGCCCCCGCCATCGCCTACGGGGCATTCATCAACACCCTGATCCAGTTCCTCATCGTCGCCGCCTCGATCTTCGCCGTCATCAGGACCTACAACCGCCTCGCGGGCCGCGGCGCCGCGACCCAGCACTGCCCCTTCTGCGACACCGACATCTCGACCAAGGCGAGCCGCTGCCCCAACTGCACCTCGGCCCTCAAGCCGGGCGTCACCACGACATGGCTGCCCGAGGCCCGAGAGGCGCCCGAGAAGGCCCCGCGCGGCTAGGCGCCCCCTCGCGGCCCCGGTTGCCCTCAAGCGGCAAACAGGGCATGCTTGAGGGGGAATCCCCCTCGTACCCCGCAAGGATGGCCGATGACGTCGCTTCGCACCCTGCTCGTTCCTCTCCTGACGGCGCTCTTGGCGCTCATGCTGCCGGCGAGCGCCTGGGCGAGCGCCCCACAGAGCGCCGCCCCGCTGGATCTGACGCTCACCTGGTTCGGCATCGCGAGCGTCGTCGTCTTCGCGGTGGCCTACGCCCTGGTCATGGGCGAGGAGGCCCTGCACCTTCGCAAGTCCAAGCCGGTCATGATCGCAGCCGGGCTCATCTGGGCGCTCATCGGCCTGGCCTACGCGCGCGTGGGCGACACCCACACCGCCGAGGCCGCCATCCGGCACAACCTGCTCGAGTTCGGCGAGCTCTTCCTCTTCCTGCTCGCCGCGATGACCTTCATCAACACCCTGGACGATCGCAGGGTGTTCGACGCGCTGCGCGCGTGGCTGGTGGGGCGCGGCTTCTCGCTGCGGGGCCTGTTCTGGGTGACGGGGGCTCTGGCCTTCTGCATCTCGCCCGTCGCAGACAACCTGACGACCGCGCTCTTGATGGGGGCGGTCGCGCTGGCGGTGGGGGCCGGAAAGCCCAAGTTCGTCGCGGTCGCCTGCATCAACGTGGTGGTGGCGGCCAACGCCGGGGGGGCGTTCAGCCCCTTCGGGGACATCACCACCCTGATGGTCTGGCAGAAGGGCCTCGTCACCTTCGGCGAGTTCTTCGACCTGTTCGTGCCGGCGCTGGTCAACTGGCTGGTGCCCGCGACCCTGATGGCCTTCTCCATCGAGCAGGGCAAGCCCGAGCCGATCGCCGAGACCATCACCATGCGCCCCGGCGCCATGCCGGTGCTCGCCCTCTTCGTCGGGACCATCGCGCTCGCGGTGAGCTACCACAACTTCCTTCACCTGCCCCCGGTGCTCGGGATGATGACCGGCCTCGGCATCCTGAAGCTCTACGGCTACTTCTTGAGCCGCGCGCCCGAAAGGCAGGTGGCCATCGTCAACGAGCCGGACGACGTGTTCGCCGAGCCGCTCGCCATTCCCCACGCCCACGTCCACAAGGACCGCTTCGACGTGTTCAAGCAGCTCGAGCGCGCCGAGTGGGACACCCTGATGTTCTTCTACGGGGTCATCGTCTGCGTGGGCGGGCTCGGCACCCTGGGTTACCTGGGGCTGGCCTCCGGCTGGATGTACGGCGAGCTGGGCCCGACGACGGCCAACGTGCTCGTCGGGCTCATGTCGGCGGTGGTGGACAACATCCCGGTCATGTTCGCGGTGCTCTCCATGAACCCCGACATGTCCCACGGCCAGTGGCTGCTCGTGACGCTCACCGCGGGCGTCGGCGGGTCGCTGCTCTCGATCGGATCGGCGGCGGGGGTGGCCCTGATGGGCCAGGCCCGAGGGGTCTACACCTTCATGTCCCACCTGCGCTGGAGCTGGGCGATCGCCCTGGGCTACGCCGCGAGCATCGGCGCGCACCTGCTCATCAACCGTTCGCTGTTCTGATTTTCGCCTCTCGCGCGAGAAGCTCGCGCTTGCGCTCGACGCCCCAGCGATACCCCGATAGCCCGCCGTCGCTCCTCACGACGCGATGGCAGGGAATCGCCAGGGCCAGGGCATTCGCGGCGCACGCCCGGGCGACCGCCCGGAAAGCGCGCGGCGAGCCGATGCGGCTGGCGATGTCGGTGTAGCTCGCCGTCGAGCCGACGGGAATTTCTCGCAAGGCCTGCCAGACCCGCTCCTGGAAGGCGGTGCCGCGGATGTCGAGCGCCAGATCGAGCCCCAGGGCCGGTTCCTCGATGAAGCCCGCCACCTTCGCGACGAGCGGCTCGAGGTCGGCATCGCCGCCGATGAGATCGGCCCCGGGGAAACGACCTTGCAGGTCGCGCAGCAGGGCGTCCGGGTCGTCGCCCATCAGGATGGCGCAGACGCCCCGCTCGCTGATGGCGACGAGAAGCGCGCCGAGCGAGCGCTCGCCGAAGGCGAAGCGGATCTCGGCATTTCCCTGAACCTTCATGTGCGCTCCATCCACCCTTTCACGTCGTGAACACTATCTACCCCGAACGGCAGGGGCCCGATACCTCTTCAGCACGAGCTGCCCGGCTGACCCATCTTGTTCTCGATCTTCGTGAGGAGGTTCAGGGCGGATCCCGCATAGAACCAGCCGATCTGCTCCATGGTCAGGGTGTGGTTGAGGGTGACGATGTCCGCGCTGCCGTCCGCGTGCTTCACGAGCATGTTGACGGTCCGCACGGGGTCCAGCTCCCGCAGGTACTCCATGGAGACGCGGTCGCCCTGCTTGATCTTGTCGTAGTCGGCGGGGTTGACGAAGGTCAGGGGCAAGATCCCCTGCTTCTTGAGGTTGGACTCGTGGATGCGCGCGAAGCTGCGCGCGACGACCGCCGCGCACCCCAGGTAGCGCGGGCTCATGGCCGCGTGCTCGCGGCTCGACCCCTCGCCGTAGTTCTCGTCGCCGACGATCACCCAGCGCTTGCCGCGCGCCTTGTAGTCGCGCGCGACCGCGGGCACGTCCAAGCCCCCTTGATCGGTGTAGACGTTGTTGGTCTTGCCCCGCTCGTCGGTCCAGGCGTTGATGGCCCCGGTCAGCATGTTGTCCGAGATCCTGTCCAGGTGACCGCGGAAGCGCAGCCAGGCCCCCGCCGGGGAGATGTGGTCGGTGGTCGTCTTTCCCTTGGTCTTGATCAGGACGGGCATCTCGTTGAACTCGGTATCGGCCATGGGCTCGAACGGATCCAGGACGTGCAGGCGCTCGCTGCTCTCGGGGATGAGGATGGCCACCTGGCTGCCGTCCGCGGGGGGCTCCACGTAGCCCACGCGCCGCCCCAAGAAGCCCTTCTCGGGCACCTCGGGCGCCTTCTTGGGCGGCGAGAGCCGCCAGACCCGGCCGTCGTGGGTCGTGAGGGAGTCCGTCAGGGGGTTGAAGCACAGGGTCCCGGCCAGGCCGTAGGCCATGGTGATCTCGGGACTCGCGATGAAGGCGAAGGTCTCGGGGTTGGCGTCGTTGCGGCCCGGGAAGTTGCGGTTGAAGGAGGTGATGATGGTGTTCTGCTCGCCCTTCTGCACCTCGTCGCGGCGCCACTGGCCGATGCAGGGGCCGCAGGCGTTGGCGAGCACCGTCGCCCCCACCGCCTCGAGGCTGTCGAGCAGGCCGTCGCGCTGGATGGTCTGGTGGATCAGCTCGGATCCGGGGCTGACCATGAAGGGGACCTTCATCTTGGCCCCCGCCGCACGCGCTTGCTCGGCGATATCGGCGGCGCGCGAGATGTCCTCGTAGCTCGAGTTGGTGCAGCTGCCGACGAGGGCCACCGAGATCCGGCTGGGGTACTGGTGGCTCTCGACGTCCTTGGCGAGCTGCGAGACCGGCCGCGCCAGATCGGGGGTGTGGGGGCCCACGACGTGGGGCTCCAGGGTGCTGAGGTCGATCGTGACGACCTGATCGAAGAACTGGTCGGGGAACTCCTCGACCTCGGGATCGGCCGATAGCAGGTGGGCATGGCGGTTGGCGAGCGCGGCGAGCGCCGCGCGCTCGGTGGCCTCGAGGTACAGGGCGCTGTGCGGGTCGTAGGGGAAGATCGAGCTGGTCGCGCCGACCTCGGCCCCCATGTTGCAGATGGTCGCCTTGCCGGTGGCGCTGAGGGTCCGCGCGCCGGGCCCGAAGTACTCGATGATCCGGTTGGTGCCGCCCTTGACCGTGAGGATGCCCGCCACCTTGAGGATGACGTCCTTGGGGGCGGTCCAGCCCGAGAGCTCACCCATCAGCTTGACGCCCACGAGCTTGGGCTGCAGGACCTCCCACGGGAAGCCCGCCATGACATCGACCGTGTCCGCCCCGCCGACGCCGATCGCCACCATCGAGAGGCCCCCCATGTTGGGGGTGTGCGAGTCGGACCCGATGATGAGACCGCCCGGAAAGGCGTAGTTCTCGAGCACCACCTGATGGATGATGCCCGAGCCCGGTCCCCAGAAGCCGATGCCGAACCTGGCGCAGGCGCTCTTCAGGAAGTCGTAGACCTCCTTGTTGCTCATCTCGGCGCGCCGGGTGTCGGCGAGCGCGCCCTCGTAGGCCTGGATCAGGTGATCGCAGTGGACCGTGGTGGGCACCTTGACCCTGGGCAGCTTGGCTTGCATGAACTGGAGGATGGCCATCTGGGCCGTGGCGTCCTGCATGATGACGCGATCGGGCCGCAGGCTGAGGTAGGCCGCGCCCGGCATCAGGACCTGGTCCGCGGGCCTGTCCAGGTGGCCGAACACGACCTTCTCGGAGAGGGTGAGGGGACGAGCGAGGCGCTTGCGAACCAGGGCGAGGCGCTCCTCCATCCGCTCGTAGAGGGATTGGACCATCTCGGGGGTGGTGTCGATCATGGGAAACACCTCTCTCCAAGGCCTGTTCAAGAGCCTGACCCGCCCTTTCTCCCATCCTAGAGCAAAAGCCACCCGCCTACAGCAACGAGGCGCATGTCCCGGTCCCATCGGAGCGAACAGGTCCTCCAAGCGCCGAGGCCGGCGCGCCCTCTGGGTATTCCACGGATGTCGCTTACATCTCGGCGCATGGTAACCTAATGTAAGGACTCCATGCCTTGAATCGAATCAAGGCCCCAGCATTCATGCCCAAGGTGGAGGCTCGCGACCGCGCCCTCCATCGCAAACAGCAGGGAGAGATGTATCTATGAGGAAACAAGCGAGGTTCCTGGCCGCCCTCTCGGCAGCCACCAGCTTGATCGTTCTTGCGGGCTGCGGCCCGTCCGGTGGCGGCGACAAGGGCGCCACCAAGGGCGGGGCCGCGGGCGGGGACGATCGAATCGCCCACGATGCGGCTCAGCGCACCTTCGTGCCGCCCGGCCAGCTCGACGATTACTACCTGTTCTACTCGGGCGGTCACTCCGGCCAGGTCTACCTGGCGGGCATCCCCTCCATGCGCCACATCGCGACCATCCCGGTCTTCACGCCGTACCCCGGCACCGGCTACGGGTACGACGAAGAGTCCAAGAAGATGCTCGGCGGCTACACCTGGGGCGACGTGCACCACCCCTCGCTCTCGAAGACCAACGGCGACTACGACGGCCGCTGGCTGTTCGTCAACGACAACGCCAACAACCGCGCGGCCCGCATCGACCTGCGCGACATGAAAACCCACCAGATCATCAAGATCCCGAACGTCTCGGGCAACCACGGCTCGGCCTTCGTCACCAACAACACCGAGTACATCCTGTCGGCCTCGCGCTTCTCGGCGCCTCTGGCCGGCGGCTTCGCCCCGGTCAGCCAGTACAAGACCGCCTACCATGGCATCGTCGCGGGCGTGAAGATCGACCCCAAGACCGGCAACATGTCCAACGGCTTCCAGATCAAGATGCCGCCCCTGGACTTCGACCTGGGCAGCACCGGCAAGGGCCCCTCCGAGGGCTGGGCCTTCTGGACGAGCTACAACTCCGAGCGCGCCACCGGCCGCCTCGAGGTCACCGCGAGCAAGAACCCCAAGGACTACGTCGTGGCCTGCAACTGGAAGGCGGCCGAGGCCGCGGTCAAGGCGGGCAAGGCCGACATGGTCGGCGGCGTCCCGGTCATCGACCCCGCCAAGGTGCCGGGCATCGTCTACCTCCTGCCCACCCCGTCGAGCCCGCACGGCGTCGACGTGACCCCCGACGGCAAGTACATGGCCGCCTCGGGCAAGCTCGCCCCGGTCGTGACCATCTTCGACTTCGCCAAGCTCCAGGCGGCGATCGACAAGAAGGACTTCACCGGCGACGAGGACGGCGTGCCGGTCGTGAAGTTCGAGTCGGTGAAGACCGCCGAGGTGCCCGTGGGCATGGGCCCGCTGCACACCGAGTACGACGACCAGGGCAACGCCTACACCTCGCTCTTCCTCGAGAGCGCGGTCGCCAAGTGGAAGGTCGGCACCTGGGAGGTCCTCGACAAGATCCCCGTCGCCTACAACGTCGGCCACATCGCCGCCGCAGGCGGCAACACCAGCCATCCGTACGGCAAGTACCTGGTCTCCCTGAACAAGCTCTCGAAGGGCCGTCACATCACCACCGGTCCCTCGCAGCCCGAGAGCTCGCAGCTCATCGACATCACCGGCAACAAGATGACGATGCTCTACGAGACCTTCACCGAGCCCGAGCCCCACTACGCCCAGATCATCAAGACGGATGCGATCAAGCCCATCGAGGTCTACCCGAAGGACGAGAACAAGAATCCCAACGCGATCTGGAACCCCAACGACGCGACGATCACCCGCAACGGCAAGGACGTGACCATCAAGATGTTCACCATCCGCACCTTCTTCGCGCCGACCGAGATCGCGGTCAACAAGGGCGACCGGGTGACCATCCACGTCACCAACGCGGAGCAGACCCGCGACGAGATCCACGGCCTGGGCATCAGCGAGTACAACCTGAACGTGGTGATCGACCCGGGCGAGACCAAGACCGTGTCGTTCGTTGCGGACAAGCCGGGGGTCTTCCCCTTCTACTGCACGAACTTCTGTTCGGCGCTTCACCAGGAAATGCAGGGCTACTTGACTGTCAAGCCCTAGCAGGCAACCATCGAGGGGCCCGGGCAGCCGGGCCCCTCACCACAGGGCTCAAAGGAGCAAGCCATGGCCATCCCCAGAACCGACCGCCGCATGACCAAGATCCCGCGCCTTCTGGCGCTCGTCGCCGCCGTGCTCGTCGGTCTTTCCTTCCTCTTCCCCCTCTGGACCCTCCACCTCCAGGCACCCCAGTACCCCGAGATGTTGAACCTCAACGTCTACGCCTACAAGCTCGAAGGCAGCGCCAACCCCCTGATCAACGACCTCCAGGAGATCAACACCCTCAACCACTACATCGGCATGGCCGAGATCCACGCCCAGAACTTCCCCGAGCTGAAGCTGATGCCCATCGCCCTGGCCGCAACGGCAGTCCTGCTTGTCCTGGCCGCGGCCCTCGCCTGGTGGGAGCTGCTCGCCGCCGCGACGGCGACCCTGGCGCTCACCGGCGTGGCCGGCATCGCCTCGGCCTACTTCAAGCTCTACTCCTACGGTCACAACCTGTCCCTGGACGCTCCTCTCAAGATCAAGGGCTTCACCCCGCCGCTGCTCGGCAGCAACAAGCTCGTGAACTTCATGACCCACGGCATGTTCGGGCTGGGCGGCTTCATGCTCATGGTGACCGGTGGGCTGCTGCTTTACGCCCTCTATCTGCACCTGAGGCCGCGAAGAGCGTGATGCGGCCGGCAGCGCTCATCCTGGTTGCAACCCTCGCGCCCCTGGCCCTCCCGTTTGCGGTCCGGGCCGCCGAGTGGCGCGTGGGCCCGGGCGGCTTTCCCACCATCGCTGCGGCGATCGCCGCGGCGCATCCCGGCGACGTGATCCGCATCCCGGCCGGCCGCTACCCGGAGCGGCTTTTCCTCGACAAGCCGCTGACCCTGGTGGGCGAGGGCATGCCCACCATCGACGGCCTCGGCAAGGGCGACGTCGTCGCCGTCAAGGCGCCCGGCTGCCGGATCGTCGGCCTGCACCTGACGGGCAGCAGCCGCGAGATCCTCTCGGACGCGGCCGCCATCAAGATCGACGCCGACCGCACGGTGGTCGAGCGCTGCACGATCGACCAGAGCCTTTACGGCCTCTACATCAGCGACACCCAGCACGCCCGAATCATGAATAATGACATCACCGGGATCGCGACCATGGGCATCCACGAGCGCGGGGACGGGATCCGCCTTCACAACTCCGCGCACAACCTGATCAAGGGCAACCGGATCCAGGACACGCGCGACGGGATCTACTTCAACGCCTCGCCCTTCAACGACATGCGGGACAACGCGATCCGCCGGGTGCGCTACGGCCTGCATTACATGTCCTCGGACGACAACACCTTCAGCCGCAACCGCTTCACCGAGACCGAGGCGGGCTCGGCCCTGATGTTCAGCCGGCGCATCCACCTGCGCGACAACCTCTTCGCGGGCAACCGGGGCTACCGCGCCTACGGCCTCTTGATCAAGGACTGCGAGGACAGCACCGTCGAGGGCAACGCCGTGGTGGGCAACCGCGTGGGCATCTTCCTGGACGGGGCCATGCGCTCGACGATCACCCGCAACCGGGTCGTGGGCAACGACCTCGGCTTCGAGGTCCGCGGCAGCTCCGAGGGCAACACCCTCTCGGCCAACACCATCGCGGGCAACACCGAGACGATCGCGACCCCCACCGGCATCGGCGAGAACACCTGGCGCGGCAACTACTGGAGCGACTACCGCGGCTACGACCTGGACGGCGACGGCCTGGGGGACGTTCCCCACGAGGCCGGGAGCGTCTTCTCCTTCCTGGTCGAGAACTACCCGCCCGCGCGCCTCTTCCTGCTGAGCCCCGCCGTGCAGGCCCTGGAGTTCGCCGAGCGTACCTTCCCCATCGTCGACGCGCCGAGCATCCGGGATCCGGCCCCGGCCGTCCACCCCACCGTCGCCGCCGAGCCGGCAGCGGGTGAACGGCGAGAGGCGTCGCCCAGCGCGCCCTTCCTGGCCCTGGCCGCCGGCCTCCTGCTGCTCGGCCTGCTTCCCCTCCTTGCATCACGAAGAGCACTGCGCCCATGATTCGAATCGAGAACCTGGCAAAGGAATACGGAGCGCTCAAGGCGCTCGACGGGCTGAGCCTCGAGACCCGCTCGGGCGAGGTCCTGGCGCTCCTGGGCCCCAACGGCGCCGGCAAGAGCACGACCATCAAGAGCATCGTCGGCCTCGTGACGCCCACGCGCGGCCGGGTCCTGATCGACGGGATCGACGTGGCGCGCGAGCCCCGGCGCGCCCGGGCCCTGATCGGCTACCTGCCGCAGCGGGTCCACTTCTACGACAACCTCACCCCGCGCGAGGTGCTGGCCTTCTACGCGCAGCTGCGCAAGGCCCCCCGCACCCAGATCGCCCCTTTGATCGAGCACGTCGGCCTCGGCCATGCCGCCGATCGGCGCACCGCTGGCTTCTCGGGGGGCATGCTGCAGCGCCTGGGCCTGGCCGTCGCGCTGTTGGGCGAGCCACGCCTGTTGGTGCTCGACGAGCCGACCGCGGGGCTCGACCCCGAGGGCTCGCTCCTCTTCAAGGAGACGATCCAGGAGCGCCGGCGCTCGGGGACGACCGTGCTGCTGTGCTCCCACCTGCTCGCCGAGGTCGAGTCCGTCGCCGACCGCATCGCCATCTGCAACCAGGGGCGCATCGCCGCCATCGACTCGCTGGATGCCATGCGCGAGAGCCTGGCCCTTCCGACCCGGATGGTCCTGCGGGTGGCGGGCGGTACCGATCCCGCGGCCATCGCCCTGCGCTCGGGGGCCCGCGAGGCGGAGCTGCGCGGCGAGACGTTGCGCCTGACCATCGACTATCACCGCAAGGCTGCGGTGATCCTGGCGCTCGAGGAGCGCGGGGTCGCCGTCCAGGACCTGCGCACCGAGGACCCGAGCCTTGAGGACATCTTCATGGCCGTCGTCCACCGCTCGACTTCGTCCCCCGAGGAGGTATCCATCCGATGAAGCCCACGATCCCGTCCGTCGCCCTGTTCGCGAGCCTGGCCCTGGTGGGCTTCACCAGCCAGGGCAAGCCGGTCGACGTCATGCCCGAGGCCGACGAGTGCGCCACCTGCGCCATGGCCGTCACCGACGTGCCCCTCTCCGCCGAGATCACCCTCAAGAACGGCGACGTCAAGAAGTTCGACGACATCGGCTGCATGGCCCAGTACGTCCGGCGCAAGAAGCTCCTTGAGGACAAGATCAAGGGCATGTTCGTGCACGACCTCAAGAGCGAGCGGTGGCTCCCGCTCGAGCGCGCGATCCTGGTCAAGAGCACGTACCCCACGCCCATGCGCTACGGCATCGTGGCCTTCTCGTCCCTTGCGGACGCCAAGGCGCTGCCTGCCAGGTACAAGGGCAAGACCGTCACCTGGTCTTCGGTGCTGAAGGGGTTTTAAAATGGAATGGCAACCCATCTGGACGATCGCCCAGCGCGAGCTCCTGGACGCCCTGCGCAGCCGCCTCGTCTGGATGTTCGCGGCGGTGTTCGCCGTCCTGGCGCTGGGCCTGTCGTACTTCGGCCTGGTCGGGGCGGGCTACGCCGAGGTGACCGGGTTCGCGAAGACCTCGGCCAGCCTGCTCAACCTGGTGCTGATCCTCTTTCCTCTGGTCGCGCTCTTCCTGGGCACCTCGAGCATGACCAGCGAGCGCGGAGCCCTCGAGCTGCTGCTCTCCCAGCCCGTGACCCGCTCCGAGGTGATGGTCGGCAAGTTCCTGGGCCTGGCCCTGACGCTGGTCGCCTCGACCCTGGTGGGGTTCGGCGCGGCCGGTCTGGTCATCGGCGTCCGGGCGGGCGGCGCCGACGCCGGGCGCTTCCTGGCCCTGACGGGGCTTGCGATCGCCCTGGAGGTCGCCTTCCTGAGCGTTTCCCTGCTCATCTCGGCAGTGACGGCCGACCGGGTGCGCGCCCTGGGGGCCGCCGTCGCGGTCTGGTTCGGCAGCGTCATCCTCTACGACCTGTTGGTGGTCGGCGGGGCCGTGCTCATCGGCGCCAAGCAGCTCTCGGCCGCCCTGGTCCTCTTGCTGTTCCTGAACCCGGTGGACCTGGTCAGGGTGCTGGGCATCCTGAGCCTCGACTCGGCGACTGCCTTCGGGGCCACCGGGGCGAGCCTGATGCGCATGTTCGGCCCCGTCGGCGCCCTCGTCGCCCTGATCGTCGCCCTGGCGCTCTGGATGGTCGCCCCATTGGGGCTCGCCCTGCGCCTGTTCCGCCGCGCCGACCTCTAAGCGCCGATGGCACGAGCATCCCCCGCCCCCCTGATTGGGGCGGGGGATGCTCGTGCTTGGGGGTGTTAGCGGCGCGGTTTATTGATCGGGTTGACGTTGGGATCCTCGGAGGTGCTCGCGGACATCCCCGGGGAATAGTGTCCGCCTTTATCCCAGCCGGCGCCGCCACCGCCGCCACCGCCCTGGGTGGCGGGTGGACCGATCCCATCGAGGTCCACGCCGCCCATCCCGGGGCCGCCGTAGCTTCCAGGGCCGCCCGTGGCGCCGTGGGCGATCACCGACGGGCTGGGGCTGGGCCCGCCCCCGCCGCCCGCCTGCTGCGCGCCCCGCTCTCCCCCCTGGCAGCCGATCAGCGCCGTGACGAGCACCAGGGCAACTCCTGCAAATGCCTTCACCTCGTATCCCCCTCTCGATCGCCGTGGGAAGAGGCCAAGCCACCCTGCGGCCAGGCTGGGCCGAGCATAATACGACTTCCCCCGACATGAAAACGCCCGCCCGCCCGCAACTGTACTGGTCGAAATGTCCCGAAACTGCTCCTGTTGGCGGATCCGCCCGGGTGATAGCGTGGAGGCATCGGGTGAGGGGGCGTTTCCTCACCGCGCCGAAGGGAAGGGGGGCACATGGGATTCGGAAAGTTCCTGCTGAGGTATTTCGAGATCATGGCACGCGGCGGCGGCATGGTGCCCTTGCTCGGCCAGGCGTTCGAGACGGGGGCACAAGACGCGGCGGACTGAGCCCGCCGTTCAGGAGCCAGGGATGAAGCCGGTTCAAGACCAGCAGAACCTCTACCGGTCCATCGCCGATGACGTCGCACGGCTCATCGGAAACGGGACCCTGCGCCCAGGCGACAGGGTCCCGTCCATTCGCGCGCTCAGCCGCCAGCAGCGCGTGAGCCCCTCGACCATCAACCAGGCCTATCTGCTGCTGGAGCGCAAGGGCCTCATCGAGGCGCGCGAGCGCTCGGGCTTCTACGTCAGCGCGAAAGGCCACGCCGAGGCCAAGCCGTTCAGCGTCCTGAGCCAGACCTACGCGGGCCCCGTCACGGTGCGCGACCTGATCACCCAGGTGCTGGTGGTCTCGCGCGACCCCGGGCTGCTGCCGCTCGGCGCGGGCACCCCCAGCCTCGACCTGCTCCCCCTCGACCGAATGGCCCGCATCACCGCAAGGGTCTGCCAGGATCGACCCGAGCTGGTGCTGGCGTACGACTTCGCCCCGGGCTCGCTGGAGCTGAGGCGGCAGATCGCGCGCTACTCGGCCGAGTTCGGCTGCAGCGTCTCGCCCGATGACCTCGTCATCACGAGCGGCGGGATCGAGGCGCTCAACCTCTGCCTGCGGGCGGTGGCCCGGCCGGGAGATGCGATCGCCATCGAGTCCCCCACCTATTTCGGCGTCCTGGAGGCCATCGAGAGCCTGGGCATGCACGCCGTCGAGATCCCGACGCACCCCGAGACGGGGATCAGCCTGGAGGCCCTCGCGCAGGCCCTGGACGAGCACAAGGTCAAGGCCTGCCTCGTGATGCCCACCTTCAACAACCCGCTCGGCAGCGTGATGAGCGACCAGAAGAAGCGCGAGCTGGTGGAGCTATTGGGCGAGCGTGGCGTGCCGCTGATCGAGGACGACATCTACGGGGACCTGTCCTTCGACGGCACGCGGCCCAAGCCCTGCAAGGCCTATGACACCCGGGGCCTGGTGCTGTTGTGCAGCTCCTTCTCGAAGACCATCGGGCCGGGGCTGAGGATCGGCTGGTGCACGCCCGGGCGCTTCCTTCAGGAGGTGGTGCTGCTGAAGGGGGTCACGACCCTCGCCACGCCGGGCCTGCAGCAGGTCGCGCTCGCCCGCTTTCTCGAGCAGGGCGGCTACCAGCGCCACCTCAAGGGGCTGCGCGGAACGTTCCAGGCGAACATGGCCCGGACTCACCGGGTCATCGCCGAGGCCTTCCCCGAGGGGACCAAGGTCACCCATCCCGGGGGCGGGTTCTTGCTGTGGGTCGAGTTGCCCGAGGGGGTCGATGCGGTCGCGCTCCACCAGGAGGCGCTCGCGGGGGGAATCAGCATCACGCCGGGTCCCATCTTCTCGGCGAGCGGCAACTTCCAGAACTGCATCCGGATCAGCTGCGCGAACTCCTGGTCCAAGCGCATCGAGGACGGGATCATGCGCCTGGGAGCGATCGCCCGGCGCCTCGAGACCTCGGCTTAGAGGGCGGGGAATGGCCCCGCCCTCTAAGCCGAGAAGCGATCAGAAGTTCATGCCGATCCGCGCGCCGGGACCGGCGAGGATCCCGCCGTCGTCGCGGAAGGCCGCCACGCTGAAACCGCCGAGCCTCAGGCTGAGCTCGTAATGCACGCGGCTGAAGTCCGACTTGCCGCCGAGGACGTCGTAGATCTGGCGGTGATAGGTCGCCTCGGCCGAGACGGAGCCGATGCCGATCGGCAGCGAATAGCGCAGGCCGAGCGGGACGAGGATCGGCACGCCCACGTCGGTATTGGCGCCCGGGGTGGACTCGGTCATGTACATGGCCCCCTCGATCCCCATCACGGGCATCAGGTTGAGGGGCAGGAAGAGCCCCGTCTGCCCGACGAACCGGGCGCCCGCCCCGGCCACGAAGTGGTTGATGAATCCCTGCGAGGCGACGAGCGAGACGTCCCCCTCGGCCATGGGGCCGACGGCCGAGAAGAGGGCGCTGCCCACCATCCCGTGCACGGGGTGCTGCTGGGCTCCCATCGAGAAGTGAAGCGGGCCTCGGGCCATCTGCTCGGGAGGCTGGGGGCCCCATGCGGGCAAGACGCCGAACAGGCCCTTGCCCCAGCCGGCGGCCGCCGAGGCGGGAGCGGCGAGCGCCGGGACCAGGGCCGCGGTCAGGGCGAGAAGGCTGAAAAATCGCTTGGTCATGGTGATCGTCTCCTCGCGCTAGAAGTACATCGTGGTGCCGAGCGTGGTCGTCGTGTAACCCAGCTCGGTCGTGGTCCCGGTGGTCACCCCCCGGCTGGAGACGGCATGACGGGCATCGAGCTGAAGGTAGGGCGACAGCACGAGCGAGGCCGAGAGGCCGAAGTCGTTCGCCCCGAAGCCCTTCCGGCTCAGCGCGTCGGCCCAGTCGAGGTGAGCGAACGGACGCAGGACCAGGTTGTTGAGCACCGGCAGGTCCGGGACCCATCGCCAGCTCAGGCCGATAGGAGCGAGCATGACGGCCTTGGGGGCAACGACGCTCCCGGTGGCCGAGGTGCTCGAGAAAGACCCCATCCCGGTGTCGAAGGCGACGACGCCCCCGAGCAGCGGAAACATGTCGAACCCGAGGTCCACCCGCACGAGCGAGGCGTCGAGGGGGGCCGCGGCGCCGCCTGCGGCCGTCATCGCGTAGCCGCCCTGAGCGCTGAAGCCGGTGGTGAGGCTCAGCAGCATGTCGGGGTTAGGTGCGGCCTCGCGCACGGCGTAGCTGTAGCTCGTCTTTCGGCTGCGAATCGCTTCGCGCTCCGCGTTCATGCGGTTGGCCTCGGTCCCGAACATCGAGGTGAGCGCAGCGAGGACGACGCCCGTCCTGTCGGTGACGGTGAAGGTGTGCATCCCCCCCGACATCAAAGGGGTGCTGGCTCCGGCGGTCGTGTTCTGCCAGGTCATGACGTCGTAGCCGTAGCGCATGTCCCCGGACGGAAGGGCGCTGTTCCCGAGGTACCTGTCTGCGGCCATTGCAGGCGCGGCGTAGGCCGAAAGGCAGGACGCGGCGAGAATGGCCAGGCGCGGCAGCGAAAATTGCTTCATCTGGTGCGTCTCCTGATGTATGGATGCCTATCGTGACATGTTAACCGTAAGATCACCTGCTTAGCTGGACGAAATCTTAGCATCACCCAGGGTCGGTTTCAACGGAAAAGGCCCCGGATCGCGCGCGTTCCGGGGCCTTTTCCGTCGAGGGGTGTTTCCTACTTCGCGGTGAAGCTCACCGAGGCCGAGGCGGCCTCGTCGTCCGAGACGATGGTGAAGTCCTGCATCGTCTTGGCGTTCACGACCACCGGGACCACCTTGGTCTCGGTGACCCTGTACTCGCTGCTGAAGAGCTTCTTCTTCTTGAACTCGACCTTGACCTCGGCCACGCGGACCACGGTGTCGACGTTGTAGAGGCTGCCCTTGACCTCGAAGGCGCCCGAGCCGGTGACGCGGGTGGCGAGGTTGTACATGGCGATCGCGTTCACCGAAGGAGCCGGGCTGGGGGTGGCGCTCGGCGTGGGGGTCGGGGTGGCCGAGGGGGTGGCGGGCTCCTCGATGGGCTTCACCTTGAGGTCGCCGTCGAGGATCTCGAGGTCGAAGTACAGGTTGCCGTTGGGGTTGTCGAGCTCGGTATCCGCGAGCTTGAGGCTCAGCTTGAGGACGCTGGACTTGCCTGCGACCACGGTGGTGCTGCCCGTGACGGTGCCGATGACCTTGCCCGTCGCATCCTTGGCCGTCGACTTGACGGTGTAGGCGCCGGGGGCGAGCTCCTTGAAGCTCACGCGCTTGTCCGCAGGCAGGCTGGCCTTGGTGAAGACCTGGGTGCGGGGGGCCGACAGGACGCTGCTCGAAATCTCGAACGCGAAGGTCGCCACGTCGGCGGCCGTCGCCTGGGTGCTGTACCCGCCGTTCTCGGAGAGGTTGAAGGTGATGTCGCCGGTCAGCGCGTAGGGCGAGATGACCGCATCCTGCTTGGTGCTCGCGACCTGCGAGGGGGTCAGGCCGCAGCCGGCGGCGGCGAAGACGGCGGTAAGGGTCAGAAGGGGGAGGACACGAAGGGCTTTCATCGGGGGTTGGCCTCCTGTATTTAATAATCTCTTAAAGAAGCAAAATCTTTCTTTTAATTATAGCAAATCTACCCTTAAACCTTGCTCGAAAATTTCACCGCGCGCCTCGATGGCGTTCGGGCTGCTCGAGAGCAGGCCGCCGTCCTTGATCCGAGAGTGATGGCGGGGTACGATCCACGGGGGCCGTCCGCCTCGAGCGACAGACCTCATGGCCGATAGCATCGCCATTCGATGAGCAGGCACGGTTACAACAACAGGAGGGCCCATGGACGAGTCCAGAGATTTCTTGAAGTTCAAAAAAGGGGAGTTCAAGGCCAAGAGCCTCGAAGAGCTCCTCGGCAAGCCCCCCGAGAAGCAGACCAAGAATGAGTACGAGCTCATCGAGGAGGGGCTGAACCTGCGCCGCAAGATGGCCGAACTCTGCAAGGCCATTGCGCGCCGGCTCGAGAAACACGCCGAAGCCCGGGACTTACGTGCCTTGGAGGCCCAGATCGAAGAGCTGAACGAGATGTTTTCACAGCTCAAGGAAATGGAGATCCCGCTCTAAGGACCGCTCATCCACTTCCCTTCGGCCGCAGCGGGCGCGATGCCCTCGCTTTCCCTTGCCGCGCCTGGTCGGATCGGGCAGAATGGGAGGGACACAAGGAGCAATGCATGGCAAATCCACTGATCATCACCTGCTGCCCGGTTGGCGCCGAGATCACCCGCGCCCAGCACCCCGGCTTTCCCTACACCCCCCACGAGATCGCCCGCGAGGCGATCGGCGCGGTGAAGGCGGGTGCGGCCATCGTCCACCTGCACGTGCGCGAGGACGACGGCACCCCGAGCCAGGACCCGGCGCGCTTCGCCGAGACGATCCGCCTGATCAAGGCCGAGGTCGACTGCATCATCCAGATCTCGACCGGTGGCGCGGTGACGGCCACGGTTGACGATCGGCTCAAGCCGGTGCGCGAGCTGGACCCGACCCCCGAGATGGCCTCGCTCACCATGGGCACGGTCAACTTCGGCGACGAGGTGTTCTGGAACCCGCCCAGCCTGATCGAGACCTTCGCCGGCGAGTTCACCAGGCGCGGCATCAAGCCCGAGCTCGAGATCTTCGAGCCGGGGATGATCGCGAGCGCCACCAAGCTGCTCAAGAAGGGGATCCTCCAGGGCCCCCTCCACTTCGACTTCGTGCTCGGGGTGCCCGGCGCCTCGCCCGGTACCCCCAGGGCCCTCATGCACATGATCGAGCAGATCCCCGCCGATGCGACCTGGACCGTGGCCGGCGTCGGCGCCGCCCAGCTCACCCTCGGCATGATCGCGATCGCCATGGGCGGCCACGTGCGCGCCGGCTTCGAGGACAACCTCTACTACCGCAAGGGCGAGCTCGCCGAGTCCAACGCCCAGCTCGTGGCGCGCATGGCGCGCCTCGCCACCGAGGCCAACCGCCCCGTGGCGACCCCCGACCAGGCCCGTGAAATCCTCAAGATGCCCATCAGGAGCCTTGCCTAGATGACGACCGTGCTTAAGACCAACCCCTTCGGAACCCACCGCGTCCTCGCCCCCGCGAGCGCCTTGCCCTACTCGGCCCAGAAGCTGGACGTGAACGGCCCCACCCGCGAGACCGAGATCCGGATCGAGGTCGAGGCCCTGAACGTGGACTCGGCGTCCTTCACCCAGCTGGCCGAGGAGACCGGCCGCGACGACGCGCGCATGCGTTCGCGCCTGATGGAGATCATCTCCGAGCGCGGCAAGATGCACAACCCGGTCACCGGCTCGGGCGGCGTGCTCATCGGGCGCGTGGCCGAGGTGGGCAGCGCGCGCGGCGACCTTGCGGTCGGCGATCGCATCGTGACCCTCGTCTCCTTGACCACCACCCCGCTTTTGCTCGACTCGATCGGTGCGATCGACTGGAGCGCCCACCAGGTCAAGGTCTCGGGCCATGCCTTCCTGTTCGAGAAGAGCCTCTTCGCCAAGATCCCGACCGACCTGCCCGAGAAGCTCGCCATGTCGGTGCTCGACGTGTGCGGCGCGCCCGCCCAGACCGCGCGCCTGGTCAAGCCCGGCATGAAGGTCGTGATCCTCGGCGCCGCGGGCAAGAGCGGCATGCTCTGCTCGTGGGTGGCCGCCGACCTCGCGGGCCCCGAGGGCCAGGTCATCGGGATCGTTCCCACCAAGGCCCAGGCCGACTTCCTCAAGAAGATGCCCAAGGCCGTCGAGGTGGTCGAGGGCAACGCGCTCGACCCGGTGGGCACCTACGAGCAGGTGGGCGCGCTGACCGGCGGGGCCTACGCGGACCTCGTGATCAACTGCGTCAACATCCCCAACACCGAGATGGCGAGCATCCTCGCGTGCCGCAACCACGGCCGGGTGTACTTCTTCAGCATGGCGACCTCGTTCCAGGGGGCCGCCCTCGGCGCCGAGAGCGTCGGGCAGGACGTGGAGCTGCTCATCGGCAACGGCTACGCCGAGGGCCACGCGGACTACGCCATCGACCTGGTGCGGAAGAATCCCGCGCTGCGGGCGATGATCGAGGAAGTGTCGAAGGGCTGAGGGTTCACGGGGGGATCCGAACGATGCGATCCCCCCACCCCTGACCCCGCCCCACCGGGGGGCGGGGAATCATAGATGAGGCGAACCGTGAAGGAATTGACCAAGCCGAAGGAAACGACGATGGCCGACAAGCTGGCCGACCTCAAGCGCCGCCAGGAGGCGACCCAGCAGGGTGGCGGGGCGGCTGCGATCGCCAAGCAGCACGAGCGCGGCAAGCTGACCGCCCGCGAGCGGCTGGAGCTCTTGCTCGACCCGGGCACCTTCGTCGAGACGGACCGCTTCCGCACCCACCGCTGCAACAACTTCGGCATGGACCAGAAGAAGGTCCCGGGCGACGGCGTCGTCACCGGCTACGGCAGGATCGACGGGCGCCTGGTCTACGTCTTCAGCCAGGACTTCACGGTCTGGGGCGGCAGCCTCGGCGAGGTCTACGCCGAGAAGATCTGCAAGATCATGGACCTCGCGGTCAAGACCGGGGCGCCGGTCATCGGCCTCAACGACTCGGGCGGCGCCCGCATCCAGGAGGGCGTCGAGAGCCTCGCGGGCTACGCCGAGATCTTCTGGCGCAACGTGCAGGCCTCGGGCGTGGTGCCCCAGATCTCGGCCATCATGGGCCCCTGCGCGGGCGGCGCGGTGTACTCGCCGGCCATGACCGACATCATCGCCATGGTCCAGGACACCAGCTACATGTTCATCACCGGCCCGGACATCGTGAAGACGGTGACCGGCGAGGAGGTGACCCAGGAGGAGCTGGGCGGCGCCGGGGTTCACAACCGCACCAGCGGCGTGGCGCACCTCATGTACCCCTCGGAGGAGGAGTGCCTCCAGAATCTGCGCTACCTGCTCTCGTTCCTGCCCTCCAACAACCTCGAAGAGCCCCCGGTGGTGCCCACCGCGGACCCCGCGAACCGTACCGAGCAGGCCCTTCGCGACATCATCCCCGATCTGCCCAGCAAGCCCTACGACATGAAGGAGCTCTTGAGCCTGGTGGTGGACGACGGCGAGCTGTTCGAGCTCCAGCCCCACTTCGCGCCGAACATCATCACCACCTTCGCCCGGCTGGGCGGCCAGACGGTGGGCATCGTCGCCAACCAGCCCAGCCACATGGCGGGCACCCTGGACATCAACGCCTCGGTCAAGGGTGCGCGCTTCGTGCGCTTCTGCGACTCGTTCAACATCCCCATCGTCACCTTCGAGGACGTTCCCGGCTACTTCCCCGGCAAGACCCAGGAGTACGGCGGCATCATCCGCCACGGCGCGAAGCTGCTCTACGCCTACTGCGAGGCGACGGTCCCCATGATCACCGTCATCACCCGCAAGGCCTACGGCGGCGCCTACGACGTGCTCGGCTCCAAGCACATCCGCACCGACGTGAACCTCGCCTGGCCCTCGGCCGAGATCGCCGTCATGGGCGCGGAGGGCGCGGTCAACCTCCTGTACCGGCGCGAGCTTTCGGCCAACCCCGAGGAGCGCGACGAGCTGATCGCCGAGTACCGCGATCGCTTCGCCAACCCCTACGTGGCGGCCGAGCGCGGCTTCCTCGACGACGTGATCGACCCGGCCGAGACCCGGCCGCGCCTGATCGACGCCCTGCAGATGCTGCGCAACAAGCGCGTCGAGCGCCCGCGCCGCAAGCACGGCAACATCCCCCTCTAGCCATGGCCACAGAGCAGCAGATGGCGGCGATCGCCGCCGCGCTTTCGGTTTACCTGGAGGCCGAGGTCAAGGTCGAGCTCGCGAAGCCCGTGAACCCCTGGGGCCTCGCGGCGCGCCTGGAGCAGGTCGGCGCCGTGACGGGGATCAACGCCCGGGACCAGTTCCCGAGCCGCGTGTAAGCGCCCTTCACGAAGAATCCCCCTTCCGCTCGGAAGGGGGATTCTTCGTGAAGGGCTAAGGCTTTGCCGGCAACGGCTCGAAAGGATGGGCGTTGGTGAGGCGGGCCTTGATCTCGCTCAAGGGGAGGCTCTCCTCGATCCCCCAGGGATTGTCGAAGTACAGCCGCCCGTCCTGGATACCGGTCGCCAGGACCATGTGGCCCCCGTGGATCTCGCCGTCGGCGTCGCGCTCTCCCCACTTGAGGCCGATGGGCACGGGACTTCCCGCCTTGGTCTGCGCGTCGATCCGGTCGATGATGTCGTCGATCTTCTGGCCGTAGATCGTGAGCTTCTCGACCTTTCGGCCGCTCAGGGCGTTGAGGACCTCGCCGATCTGGATCGGGTCGAGCCCGTCGAACCCCCTGGAATTCTGGTCCTTGGCGTTGTCGTAGGTGGCGCTGGGGCCGTTGCCGAGCTCGATGAGTGCCGCCTGCCAGAGGCGGCTGGAGGCGGTGCGGTTGCTGCCGTCGGGGCGCTCGGTGCCGCTCACACGAGCGATCTCGGTGCCGCTCGCGAGCCTCACGCGCCCCTCGGGGGTGGCGAGGCCCGCGACCACGCGGACCAGCTCGGCCGGCTCCTCGGTCGCGTACAGGATCTGGAGGGTCGCCGGGGCGCAGGTGTTCTTGTTCTTCTGGTTGATGGCCGAGGGGATCGCAAGCTCCTGGAGCAGATCGCTGACCAGCTCCGAGCGCTTGAGGCCGCTCGCGAGCGGCTGCTGGGCGAGCCTGTCGAGGGCCCCGAGCAGGTCGTCTCCTGCCTGGTTCTTTCGCTCGCCGGGTAACTTGCCGTCCAGCAGCAGGGCCTGGAGGGCGAGACGGGCCTGCGGATCCTGGGCGCTCAGCGCCTTGAGGCGGTCGTACTGCTGCCTGCGGGTGTCGTCCAGCGCGGCGATCGCGCCCTTCTCCTCGGGGGCGTTGGCCGCGAGAAGCTTGTTCGCCTTGGCGACGCTCGCCTGTGTGCCGTTGACG
Organism: Pantanalinema sp.; assembly: GCA_036704125.1. Classification (NCBI taxonomy): domain Bacteria; kingdom Bacillati; phylum Cyanobacteriota; class Cyanophyceae; order Leptolyngbyales; family Leptolyngbyaceae; genus Pantanalinema; species Pantanalinema sp. Next base: position 50,540 of record DATNQI010000028.1, read on the forward strand.
TCGTAGGGGTCCTGGAGGATGCGGCGGAATCCCTTTTCCTCGGTCCTGGGATTCACCCAGACGCGACGGGCCTCGCGCAGGGCGCCGTCGGCCGACGGCCTTGCTCCGCTCGAAGTCGGCACGAAGCGATCGCTGGCGATCGCGGCCTTCGGCGGCGTCTCGGGCAGAGGAGCAGCGGTGCCCATCGGCTCGAGGCGAGAAGGCTTGGCCGGGGGCGTGGCGGCATTGGATCGATCAACGTTCATGGGATTCCTCGCAAGGTCGGTACATGAGAAGGTTATACCCCTCGCACGCAGGCGACTTGCGAAGCGACGCCAGGAGGGTACCCCGGCGTCAGTGGCTGTTGAGCTTCGGCCTCAGACCGACCGTCACGTAAAGCGTCCCCAGGCTCAGCTTGAGCGGCATGACCATGGCCCGGATGCCGTACCATGCGGCCATGACCGAGCTTCCCATGACGACCGAAGGCGGGGTGATGTCCGAGACCGCGCCCGACTGGCTCAGGATCACGGTGGCGTTGCCCGAGATCATGTTGGAGAGCTCGCTCAGCGCCGAGATGCCCATCTCGTCCAGGGCCGTGACCTCTTCCATCATCATGGCCCCGGCGACGGCCAGCGCGGTCTGCTTGTCCATCCCGTAGGCGATCTGGCCCTTCACCCCACCCGTCAGGCCAACGATCGCGTTGACCTGCTGCAACTGCAGGGTGGCCCCGAGCTGGAAGCTGGGAGTGCCGCGCACGGGCTTCTCCCCGAGCAACTGCTCCAGGACCTTCTCAGCCGCCTGGCTGAAGGCGCGGACGTAGTCCAGGGAGGAAAGGGTACTCATGCTAGGACCTCGTAGCGACGGACACCGTACCAATATAACCCTCGCCGGCCCTACCAAAACCGAAGATATCGTGAAGACAGGGCTATTCCTGGCTCGCGACGGTGACCACGTCGATGTCGCTCGTCGCATGCAGGATGGCATCGAGGATCGGCGACCGGAAGAGGGCCGTGACCCGCGAACGCCGCGACTCCCCGAGCAGGATGAGGGTGATCTGGTGCTCGGCGGCGTACCGGGCGATCGCCTGACCGACGTCCAGGCCCCGGATTCGCGCCGTCTCGGCCTCCAGGGTTTCGGCGAGGCTGAAGTTCTGGGCCAGGATCTTCTCTTCCTCTTGCGTCGGACGATGGTCCTCGACGAAGAGCACGCTCAGCTCCGCGTTGAGGCGATCGGCCAGGCGCGCGCCGCGTCGGACGAGACGCTGGGCTTGGACGGTCGGGGTCAGGCAGATGAGGACGCGCTCCTGGATCCCGATGGGCTCCTCGGCCTTGCCGATATCCGCGCGCACGGCCTCCAGGCGCACGTCCACCTTGTCGGCCACCTCGCGCAGCACCATCTCGCGCAGGGCCGTCAGGTTGTGGGTGGTGAAGAAGTTGCCCAGCGACTGGGTCACCTTGTCCTGGGCATAGATTTGACCCGCTTGCAGGCGCTCTTGCAGGGCCTCGGGCGAGATATCCACCAAGACCAGCTCATCGGCGTCCTCGAGGACCGAATCGGGCACCGTCTCGCGGACCTTGATGCCCGTGATCCGCTCGACGATGTCGTTGAGGCTCTCGATGTGCTGGATGTTCAGGGTCGAGATGACGGGCAGTCCCGCCAGCCTGATCACCTGGACGTCCTCGTAGCGCTTGGCGTTCAGCGAGCCGGGCACGTTGGTGTGCGCGAGCTCGTCCACCAGCACCAGCCCGGGCCGTCTCGCCAGGATGCCGTCCAGGTCCATCTCCGTCAGGGTCGTGCCCTTGTAGCTCAGGTGCAGGCGCGGCACCATCTCGAGGCCCTCGACGAGCTGGGCCGTCTCATGGCGGCCATGAGTCTCGACGAGCCCGATGACGACGTCCTCACCGCGCCCCTTGCGATCGTGGGCCTCGCGCAGCATGGCGTAGGTCTTGCCCACGCCCGGGGCCGCCCCGACGTAGATCTTGTGGCGGCCCCGGCGGCGCGTCGCGCGCTGCAGGAGGGCGGCCATCGGGGTCGAGGCGATCGAGGCGTCCTTCGCCGCCTCCTCGTCCGCGAAGCGCGCCTGCCGCAGGAGGCGTAGCAGGATCCGGGTGGCCTTGGCCGGGGTGAGCGGGGTCTGCTCGACGAGGTTCGCGCCTGCTGCCGAGTAGGTCTCGGCCTGGGCGGCCGCCTCGAGCGGCAGCAGCACGACCAGCAGGACGTCGCGCGACTCGGGGCGCTCGCGGATCGCGCGCAGGTCGGCGAGCAACTGCTCGCGGGGCACGACCGTCGCGTCGTAGACCATCACGAGGGTGTCGGCCCTGGCAGCCATCGAGACCGCCCAGGGGATCTGGGCGGCCCGGTAAGCCTCGATCCCGAGGTTCAAGAGGGCACCGGACACGGCGTCCGCGTCCGGCCCCTCGTTCATGGCAAGAACCGCGCGGGGTTCCTTGAACGATTTCATCTATCCCCTCTCGGCCAGGGCGAGATTGAGCTTCAGGACGTTGACGCGCGGCTCGCCGAACAGGCCGAGCGTGCGAGACTCGGTCGATTTTGCGATGAGCTCCTCCACCTCGCCGAGCGTCATCCTCCGGGCGGCCGCGATCCGGCCGGCCTGGAAGCGGGCCGCTGCCGGGGTGATGTGGGGATCGAGCCCCGAGCCGGACTGGGTCAGGAGATCCACCGGCAGCGCCTGATTTGCCGCCTGGGGGTTCTGCCGCCTTTCGCCCGCGACGTCCGCGCTGACCCGCTCGGCCAGCGCCTTGCTGGTGGGGCCGAGGTTGCTCGCGCCCGAGGCCTCGGCCTTGTAGCCGATGCTCGAGACGCGACCGTGGAACCACTGGGGCCCTTCGAAGCTTTGCCCCACCAGCTCCGAGCCGACGACCATGCCTCCTTTCGTGATCAGGCTCCCGTTGGCCTGGCGCGGGAACGCCACCTGGGCGATCCCGGTGGTGATGAGCGGGTAGGCAAGGCCGCACAGCACGAAGATGACGAGCGTCAGCCTGAGCGAGGGGCCGAATTCCTGGCGCAACATCTCGGACCTCCTAGACGAAGAGCGCGACCGCGAGGTCGATCAGCTTGATGCCGATGAAGGGGACGACGAGGCCCCCGAGGCCGTAGATCGTCACGTTGCGAAACAGCATCTGGTCGGCCGTGAGCGCCCGGAACTTGACGCCCTTGAGCGCCAGCGGGATCAGCGCCGGGATGATGAGGGCGTTGAAGATGAGGGCCGACAGGACCGCGCTCTGGGGGCTGTGCAAACGCATGACGTTGAGGGCCATGAGCTCGGGCACGCCGACAACGAAGATCGCCGGGATGATGGCGAAGTACTTGGCCACGTCGTTCGAGATCGAGAAGGTGGTGAGTGCCCCGCGGGTGATGAGCAGCTGCTTACCGATGGCCACCACGTCGATCAGCGAGGTGGGGTCCGAGTCCAGGTCCACCATGTTGGCGGCCTCCTTGGCAGCGGGGGTCCCCGAGTTCATGGCGAGGCCCACGTCGGCCTGGGCGAGGGCGGGAGCGTCGTTGGTCCCGTCGCCCGTCATGGCGACCAGCTTGCCCTTGGCCTGCTCGTCGCGGATGAGCCTGATCTTGTCCTCGGGCTTGGCCTCGGCGAGGAAGTCGTCCACGCCCGCCTCCTGGGCGATGACCCGGGCGGTGATCGGGTTGTCGCCCGTGCACATGACGGTCTTGATGCCCATCTGCCGCATCTGCTCGAAGCGCTCGCGCATCCCGGGCTTGATGGTGTCCTTGAGGTAGATCACCCCGAAGACCTCGTTGCCGGCGACCACCGCGAGCGGCGTACCGCCCAGCTCGGCCACCTGGCGGGCCGCGAGGTCGAGCTCGGCCGGCACCTTGCCGCCACGCTCCTGGACGTAGCGCTTGATGGCGTCGGTCGCGCCCTTGCGCACGCCGAGCCCCGGCAGGTCGAGGCCGCTCATGCGGGTCTCGGCCGAGAACGCGATGCCCTCGCCCTGGCTCCACTCGGGGCGGTCCTTGACTCCGAGTCGCGCGGCGAGCGCCACGATCGAGCGGCCCTCGGGGGTCGTGTCATGCCAGGAGCTTGCCATCGCCATCTCGGCGAGCGATTCGAGGGGGTGGCTGCCCACCGGCAAGAACTCGGCCGCCATGCGGTTGCCGAAGGTGATGGTGCCGGTCTTGTCGAGGATGACGGTGTTGATGTCGCCCGCGGCCTCGACGGCCTTGCCCGACATGGCGATGACGTTGAACTGGGCCACCCGGTCCATGCCGGCGATGCCGATGGCCGAGAGCAGACCGCCGATGGTCGTGGGGATGAGGCAGACCAGAAGCGCGATCAAGGTGGCGACGTCCACCGGGCTCCTGGAGTAGAGGCCGAAGGGCGCGAGGGTGACGGTGACCATCAGGAAGATGAGGGTCAAGACCGCCAGAAGGACCGTGAGGGCGATCTCGTTGGGGGTCTTCTGGCGCGCGGCGCCCTCGACCAGGGCGATCATCTTGTCGAGGAAGCTCTCGCCGGGGTTGGCCGAGATGCGGATCACGAGCCAGTCCGAGACGACCTTGGTGCCTCCGATGACCGAGCTGGCGATGTCGGTGCCGGGCTCCTTGAGCACGGGGGCCGACTCGCCGGTGATGGCCGACTCGTCAACGGTGGCGACGCCCTCGATGACTTCGCCGTCGCCGGGCATCATCTCGCCGCGCTCGACGCGGACCACGTCGCCCTTCCCGAGCTGGGTGGAGCTGACGTCGCGGTAGGTGCCGTCCGGCTCGCGCCGGTGGGCGACGGTGTCGCCCTTGGTCTTCTTGAGGCTGTCGGCCTGGGCCTTGCCGCGGCCCTCGGCGACGGCCTCGGCGAAGTTCGCGAACAGGAGGGTCAGGAAAAGGATGAAGGCGATGGCGCCGTTGTAGCCGGCACCCACCCGGCTCGATCCGAAGAGGTCCGGCTCGAGGGTCAAGAGAAACGTCAGGGCGGTGCCGATCTCGACCACGAACATGACGGGGTTGCGTACCATGACGCGCGGGTCGAGCTTCTTGAAGGCGTCGGCGATCGCACGCCGGTAGAGGCCTGCGGTCTGGACCTTGGGGGTGTGGCGTCGCTCGCCGCGCGGGGTGTGAGCCTGCGTGGGACGCTCGGAGGTGAGCGGGGTTGTCATGCGTGAGTCTCCTGTGCCCTAGAAGGTCTTGCCCGCGAGCATGGCAAGGTGCTCGGCGACGGGGCCGAGCGCCACGACGGGGAAGAAGGTGAGGGCGCCGACGATGAGAATGACCGCGAGCCAGATGCCGCCGAAGAGGGGCGTGTCGGTCCTGAGCGTGCCGGGGCCCTCGGGGATGCGGCGCTTGCGCGCCAGGGATCCCGCGATCGCCAGGAGCGCGATGATGCTGAGATAGCGCCCGAAGAGCATCACCAGGCCGATCGACAGGTTGAACCAGGGGGTGTTGGCGTCGAGACCGGCGAAGGCCGAGCCGTTGTTGGCTGCCCCCGAGGTGTAGGCGTAGAGGACCTCGCTCAGGCCGTGGTAGCCGGTGTTGGTCAAGGACGAGAGGCCGTAGCCGTGAACCACCGCCCAGGCGGTGGGCCCAAGGATGATCAGCGGGTGGATCAAGAGCGCGATGGAGGCGAGCACGACCTCCTTCTGCTCGATCTTCTTGCCCAGGAACTCGGGGGTGCGCCCGACCATCAAGCCGGTGAGGAAGACGGCGATGATGCCGTACAGCACGAAGTTCATGAAGCCCACGCCCTTGCCGCCGAAGACGTTGTTGAGCATCATCTGGGCGAGCGGCACGAAGCCGCCCATGGGGGTGAGGCTGTCGTGCATGGTGTTGACGGATCCGGTGGTGAAGGCGGTCGTGACCGCCACGAACACGATGCTCATCGCCTGGCCGAAGCGAACCTCCTTGCCCTCCATGTTGCCGCCCGCCTGCATCGGGCTGGACGCCTGGTCGAGCCCCAGGTGCGAGAGGATGGGATTACCCGCCGTCTCCGCCCACGCGACGATCGCGAGGAAGGTGAGGAACATCGCCCCCATGGCCCCGAAGACAACCAGCGCCTGCTTGCGGTTGCCGAGCAGCTGGCCGAAGGTGACGACCAGCGCCATGGGCAGGGCCATCATGAAGAGGAGCTGCAGCACGTTGCTCGCGGGCGTCGGGTTCTCGAGCGGATGCGCCGAGTTCTGGCCGTAGAACCCGCCGCCGTTGGTGCCCAGGTGCTTGATGGAGTCGAGCGAGGCGACCGGCCCGCGCGGGATCGTCTGCGCGATGCCCTGGGGGCCGAAGGCCCTGGCCGAGGTTTCGAGCGTCTGGGGCACGCCCTGGAAGACCAGGAACAGGGCGCCGATCAGCGAGATGGGAAGGAGGATGCGGATGGTGATGAGGACCACGTCCTCGTAGAAGTTGCCCTGGTCCTTTCGCCCGACGATGCCGCGGATGAAGGCGATCGCCGCCGCGAAGCCCGTGGCCGCGCTGGTGAACATGGGGAAGGTGATGGCCATCATCTGGCTGAAGTACGAGAGGGTGGACTCGCCGCCGTAGCTCTGCCAGTTGGTGTTGGTGATGAAGCTCGCGGCCGTGTTGAAGGCCTGCATGGGCTCCATGCCGGCGAGCTTGAGGGGATTGAGGGGCAGGACGCCCTGCGAGAGCAGGATCGCGAGGATCACGAGCACCATCAGGAGGTTGCTCACGATGAGGGCGACGGCATACTGTTTCCAGTCCATGCCGGGAGCCTCGCCCCGGATGCCCACCAGGCGCAGCAGCATATGCTCGAGGGGGGCAAAGACCGGGTCGAGCCGGGTCGGCTTGCGATCGAAGACGTCGGCCATGTAAAGGCCGAGGGGGTAAGCGATGACCACGGCCGCGATCAGGACCAAGGCCACCTGCACGATGAAGGCTGATGTCACGGTGAAACCTCTTTGTCGCGACTAGAAGCGTTCGGGACAGATCATGACGTAGGTCAGGTAGCCTCCTACGGCCGCGGCGAGCACCAGGAGCACGAACGTACCGAGCATCAGTAGTGGCCCTCCATCTCCTTGCGCTTGGTCGCGACCCGGTCGCACCACGCGACGAATCCATAACACAGCGCGTAGAACGCGAAGAGTAGGGCGAAGATCCCCAGGATCTGCATGGTTTTTCTCCCTTTCCTTTAGCCGGTCGGGATCGACGCGCCTGAGCAATCGCCATCCTAGGCAGGGGGAGGTCAAGAGCGGGTCAAGAATCCTAGGCGGCGCATCAAGAAAACCTCAAGAAGCAAGTCTCATTGGCAGCGCGGTGTTAGCATGGTGGCCATGATGGCCGCCTCCGAATCGATTGCCTTCCAGGAGCGCTGGCTCGGTGCCGATGCGCCGGCCGCGATCGGCGCCTCCTTCCCTTGGCGCGCCTACGGCTGGGGCCTGGGATCGGTGGTCGCGGCCACGATCCTCGGTCAGCTCTTGATCGGGCGGCTCGACAAGGCCAACCTGATCATGGTGTTCCTGCTGGGCAACCTCGCGGTGGCCCTGCGTGGCGACCGCGGCGCGGCGATCGCCGCCGCCGTGCTATCGGTGGCGGCCTTCGACTTCTTCTTCGTGCCGCCCCACCTTTCCTTGGCCGTCTCGGACACCCAGTACCTCTTCACCTTCTTCGTCATGGGCCTGGTAGGGAGCGTCATCAGCACCCTGACTGCCCGCCTGGTCGCCATGATCGCGGAGAGCCGCGAGCGCGAGCGCCGCGCCCGCGCCCTCTACGAGCTGAGTCGCTCATTGCTCGCCGCCCGAGCGCCCCAAGAGGCGATCGCTGAAGCCGCGCGCCTCATCAGCCAGGAGCTCGGTCGGCCCGTGGGTGCCTGGTTGCGGGGCGCAGCGGGCCATGCGCTGCAGGCGGCCCAGGCGGCATCGCCCCTGACGAGCAGCGAACAGGAGATCCTCCACTGGGTCCTGGGCGAGGGCGAGCCCGCCGGCCCCGGCACCGAGACGTTCCCGGGGGCGACCGCCCTGTTCATCCCAGTGAGGAGCCCAAGCCGGATCCACGGCGCGTTCGTCCTGCGCTGGGCGGATCACGAGCCGCCCCCCGGTTCCGGGACCCGGGCGGCTATCGAAACAGGTGCCAACCAGCTCGCGATCGCCCTCGAGCAGGCGCGCGCGCGCGAGGAGGCCGACGCGGCCCACTCCCAGGCCGAGGTCGAGCGGATGCGGACCTCGCTTTTGAGCTCGGTCTCTCACGACCTGCGCACGCCGCTCGCCGGCATGGTCGGGGCGGCAAGCGCCCTGCTCGATGCCGAGGGGGCCTTTCCTGCGGACGTGCGTCGCGAGCTGCTCCAGGGGATCGTCGACGAGGGAGCCCGCCTGGGGCGCCTCGTGACGAACCTCCTTCATGCGACTCGACTCGAGGCGGCCCACGTGCAGCTCGCCAAGGAATGGTTTCCTCTGGAAGAGGCGATCGCCCCGGCCCTGAGCCGGCTCCAGGCCCCCCTTTCCCAGCACCCTGTCGCGGTGGATCTGGCCCCGGACCTGCCCATGGTCCAAGGGGATCCCGCCCTCGTCGAGCAGGTCTTCATCAACCTCCTGGAGAACGCCGCCAAGTACACCCCGCCGGGCTCGCCCATCAAGGTGCGCGCCTGGCTCGAGGCCGCGCGGATCTGGTCCGAAGTCGCCGACCAGGGGCCGGGCCTGCCTGCCGGCGAGGAAGAACGGGTCTTCGAGAAGTTTCACCACGTGCCGGGGCAATCGGGCGCGAAGGGAGCGGGGCTCGGCCTCGCCATCTGCCGCGGCATCGTCCTCGCCCACGGAGGCGCCATCCGTGCCGAGAACCTTCCGACCGGGGGGGCTGCGTTCCGCTTCTGGCTGCCCCTGACTCCGCCGCCCCCCATGACGCCCTGACCCGAGGGTGGAGGACCCATGTCCGAGACCAAGCCGCTCATCTTGATCATCGAGGACGAGGCGCCCATCCGACGCTTCTTGCGCGCCTCGCTGCCCCTGCACGACTACAAGATCCAGGAGGCCACCACCGCGCTCGACGGACTCCGCCTCGCAGCCGCCCAACGACCGGCTCTCGTGATCCTCGACCTGGGGCTGCCCGACATGGACGGCCTCGACGTGGTGAGGCAGCTGCGCGAGTGGAGCCAGGTGCCCGTGGTGGTCCTTTCGGCCCGCGAGCAGGAGAGCGACAAGATCACCGCCCTGGACGCGGGCGCGGATGACTACCTCACCAAGCCCTTCGGAGTCGGCGAGCTGCTCGCGCGCATGCGCGTCGCCATGCGCCACGGGGCGCGGCGCGCGGCCCCCGAGGCCACCGACTTCGCCTGCGGCGACTGGCACGTTGACCTGGCCGCGCGCCGGGTCTTCGTCGCCGGGCAGGAGGTCCACCTCACCCCCACCGAGTACCGCCTGCTCACGACCCTCATCCGACACGCGGGCAAGGTCGTCACCCACCGCCACCTCTTGCGCGAGCTGTGGGGCGACGAGCACGAGGACGCCCAGCACACGCTGCGGGTCCACATCAGCCAGCTGCGCCGCAAGCTCGAGGCCGACCCCGCGCGCCCGCGCCACCTCATGACCGAGCCGGGCGTCGGCTACCGCCTGCGCGAGGAAGCGGCCTCATAAGCCGGACTCGGGCCTGCCGCCGGCTCTTGCCATCCCATGGCGGGTCCTGAACGACTATGGTAGGATGGCGCTGCCCCATCCCCCTTGCATTTCATAGGCCACCGAGCCTCGCAGAGGGGCAGTCGGGGCACGGGAACTTTTGCCCGTTTTCCCTGTCCAAGCATTCTTGCCGTCTCACGGAGGCGGCGAGCATGCACCACCGATCACGCACCGATGGAGGAACACCTTCGACATGATTGTCGTCGAGAACTTAACCAAGCGGTACGCCGATCGCCCCGTGGTCCAGGACGTCTCGTTCCACGTCAAGAAGGGCGAGATCCTGGGTTTCCTGGGGCCGAACGGCGCCGGCAAGTCGACCACCATGAAGATGCTCACCGGGTACCTGACGCCGTCCGGCGGCAAGGTCACCATCGGCGGGTTCGACATGGCCACCGATTCCCTCAAGGCCAAGGCCCTCATGGGCTACATGCCTGAGAACCCGCCGGTCTACCCCGAGATGAGCGTCCGGGACTACCTGGCCTTCGTCGCCCGCCTGCGCGGCGTCGAGCGCGCCAAGGTCAAGGCCGCCGTCGAGGTCGCCCTTGCCAAGTGCTGGCTGACCGAGGTGCCCAACAAGCAGATCGGCCACCTCTCCAAGGGCTTCCAGCAGCGGGTGGGCCTCGCCCAGGCGCTGATCCACGACCCCGAGGTCGTCATCCTCGACGAGCCGACCAACGGCCTCGACCCCAAGCAGATCATCCAGATCCGCGAGCTGATCAAGGGCTTCGCCCCCGACCACACGGTCATCCTGAGCACCCACATCCTGCCCGAGGTCCAGAACACCTGCCACCGGGTGCTCATCATCAACGGCGGCAAGGTCGTGGCCGAGGGCGCCCCCGAGGCGCTCGAGTCCCAGCTCAAGGGCGGCAGCCGGATCCACGCCGAGGTGCGCGGCCCGAGAGCCGAGGTGCTCGATCGCCTGAGCACCCTGCACGGGGTCACCAGCGCCAACGCCAAGCTCCACGGCGAGCACCTGGTCTCGATCACCCTCGACACCGCGAGCGATGCCGACCTGCGCGAGCGGGTCGCCGCCGAGATCGTGGGCGCGGGCTGGGGCCTCCTCGAGCTGCGCGCGGTCGGCCTCTCGCTCGAGGAGATCTTCCTCAAGCTGACGACCACCGACGCCGCCGCCAATCACAAGGAGGAAGTGACAACCCATGGGTAAGATCTGGGCGATCGCCGGGCGCGAGATGCGCTCGTACTTCGTATCTCCCCTGGCCTACGTGGTCGGGGCGCTCTTCCTGCTCGTCTCGGGCTACCTCTTCTCCTTGATCCTCTTCGGGTCCCGCGAGGCGAGCATGCGTGGCCTGTTCGAGAACCTGAGCGTCGTGTTCCTGCTCATCACCCCCGCGCTCACCATGCGGCTGCTCGCCGAGGAGCGCGCCAGGGGCACGGTGGAGCTGCTGTTGACCGCGCCGGTGCGCGATCGCGACATCGTGATCGGCAAGTACCTGGCCGTCTGCCTCTACCTGCTCTTCCTGCTGGCCTTGACCCTCATCTACCCCGCGATCCTCGCGTGGGTCGGCAAGCCCGACTGGATGCCCATCCTCTCGGGGTACCTCGGGATCTTCCTCCTGGGGGCCTCGTTCATGGCGGTCGGCCTCATGGCCTCGTCGTGGACCAGCAACCAGGTCATCGCGGCCATCTCGACCTTCGCCATCAGCCTGATCATCTGGCTCTTGCCCGCCTCTTCGAGCGTGGTCGGCCAGCAGTTCGGCTCGGTGCTCGAGTACCTCTCGGTCCTCAGCCACCAGCAGAACCTCGGCCGCGGCATCATCGACACCACCGACCTGGTCTTTTACGGGTCCTTCATCGTGATCTGCCTCTTCCTGAGCATCCGCTCGGTAGAGGTCTATCGCTGGAGGTAGCATGAGCACCGATAACAAAGACAACATGAACGACAACACCAACAAGGCGCTCGATCGCGCCATCACCGTCATCGGCGTCCTGGCGATCGTGCTTTTGGCCGGCGCGCTGGGGGCCTCCTACGTGCCGAGCGTGCCCTTCGTCGCCATCCAGGCCGCGCGCTACGCGGGCTTCGCCTGTATCGCCTTCTTCGTGATCGGCTCGGCCGTCCAGAACAAGGACTTCCTCGCGGATCTCGCCAAGAACCGCACCACCCAGAACGGCACCAAGTCGCTGATCACCACCCTTGCGATCCTGGTGATCATCGGCGTGCTCAACTGGTTCGGCACCCGCGTCCACCAGCGGGTGGACCTGACGGCCAACCAGCAGTTCTCGTTGTCCGAGCAGTCCAAGAAGATCGCCAAGGGCCTCAAGCAGGAGCTCAAGCTCACGGCCTTCATCCGCGGGGGAGACCCCCAGGGCCGCCAGCTCAAGGACCTGATGGCCGAGTACGGCTACCAGACCGACAAGCTCAAGCTCGAGCTGATCGATCCCGATCGCGAGCCGGGCAAGGTCAAGCTGTTCTTCCAGTCGCACCCGAGCGCCTCGCAGCGCTTCAACGTGCTGATCATCGACAACGGCACCAAGCTCACCGAGGCCCAGGGCGTCGGGGAGCAGGACGTGACCGCGGCCATCCTCAAGGCCACCCAGACCCAGGAGATGAACGTCTACTTCCTCCAGGGCCACGGCGAGGCCGACATGGAAGGCTTCCAGCAGGACGGCCTGGGCCAGGCCAAGCAGGCGCTTGAGAAGCAGAACTACAAGGTCCAGAAGCTCAGCCTCTTCGAGACCAAGAACCAGGTGCCCGAGGACGCCAGCGTGCTGATCGTCGCGGGCCCCCAGAAGCCCCTGATGCCCCAGGAGCTTTCCGCCCTCGACGCCTACGTCAAGCGCGGCGGCAAGCTGTACGCCATGCTCGCCGCGGGCACCGACTCGGGCCTCGAAGGGTTGCTCTCCAAGTACGGCATCACCGCCCAGAAGGACCTGGTGGTCGATCCGCGCGCCAACCTCTTCGGCGACGCGGCCGCCCCGGTCATCCAGACCTACCCCAACCACGCCATCACCCAGGGCCTGCGCCCGACCATCTACCCGGCGGCGCGCTCGCTCGAGCTGGCCGAGAAGGCGCCCACCGGCGTCACGCTCACGAGCCTGGTCGAGTCCAGCGACGTGAGCTTCGGCAAGCGGAACCTCAAGGACCGCAGCGCCGAGTTCAACCCCTCGGTGGACAAGAAGGGCCCGCTCAAGCTCGCGGTGGCGGCCATCCTCGACGCCTCGGCATCGAGCAAGCCCACCCGCCTCTTGGCGGTCGGCAACGCCCAGTTCGCGGGCAACGGCTTCTACTCGGGAGCTGGCAACGGTGACTTCTTCCTGAACGGCGTCAACTGGCTCGCCGAGCAGGACAACCTGGTCTCGATCCCCCCCAAGACCAACGAGCCCAAGACCCTGTTCCTCACCGGCCAGCAGCAGAGCACCATCTTCCTGGCGACGGTGGCGGGTGCGCCCGCGGCGATGCTCCTTGCGGGTGGCTTCGTCTGGTGGCGCCGGAGGCGGTCGTGATGAACTGGAAGAGCACGCTCGCCCTCGCGGCGGTCGCCGGCGGCCTTCTGGGCTACGCCTACTTCGTCGAGGCCAAGAAGGACGCCCCGCCTGCCCAGGACGCCACCGAGGTCAAGCTCTGGGACGCCAAGAAGGACGCGAGCCTGAACCGGCTCGTCCTGACGGACGCCTCGGGATCGAAGGCCGAGTACCTGCGCAAGTCGGAGGCCGAGGGGTGGCGCTACGCCCCCCAGGCCACCCACTCGCTCGAGACGTTCAGCTGGGACAATCCCTACGAGAACCTGGCGGCCTTCACCGCCGACCGCAAGGTCGAGGACGCCGCCACGGACCTGTCGGTCTACGGCCTCGACAAGCCGACCCTCACGATGGCCCTGGGCGACGCCAAGAAGCCCGAGCGCTACAAGGTGCTGATCGGGGCCAAGAGCCCGATGGACGGCTCCTCGTACTACGTCAGGGTCAACGAGGACAAGGCCATCTATCAGGTCAGCTCCTGGAAGGTCGACTCCTGGCTCAAGCTGGTCTCGGCACCGCCGGTGGCGACCCCGTCGCCTGCCCCCGCGACCGGCTCGACGAAGGCCCCCTAGCCTCATGCACCACCGCCCCCCGGTTTTTCCGGGGGGCGGTGTCGTCTGAGGGGCCATGCATCAGGAGGGCGGCATGAAGCCGCCGTCTCCCATGGCAAGCACGTCGCGGAAGTTGAGGACCAGCTCGTCCGCGAGCCCGCCGTCGGTCGAAGGATCGAGCACGGCCTCGTGCACGTCGATCGAGTCGTAGGACGCCGCGATCCCGACGAACTCCTCCGGGGTCACCAGCTCCACGATGTCCGCGGGCGCGAGGTCGTAGGCGTTCACGAAGTCGCGGGCGCGATCGACGCTGGTGAAGAGAACGCCCATGGATTCTCCGTCGGACAGGGCCAACATGGTCAGGGAGTCGTCCTCGCCCAGAACCGTGAAGAGTTGCTCAATGTTCATCACCGTGCCCATGGCTCACCTCCCCCTGCTCTTTCTCGAGGGGTGAGTCTGTGCGATCGCTCGGCGGAAGTCACCAATCGAACGGGAGATTCGCGCGGGCGAAAGGCCCCTCGTCGCCGGGGGGCCCTTCGCTCGGACAAACCTACCAGAAACTCGTCTTGCCGCGCCGCGTCCCCGACTCGTGGGCGCGGCCGCGATCGGCGTACTGATCGCTGCGCAGCTCGTGAACCGGGCGCGACAAGCCCATGGTGCTCGCGCTGATTTCCTCTTCCTCCACGGGCGCGACGGGCTCGGGCTTCTGCTTCTTGAAGACCCGCTGGCCGAAGCAGACGCCGCAGAGACCGCGCGACATGTGATCGCTGAAAGCTTTGCCGCACTCGAGGCAGTTGGTCAACCCACCCAGCATCGACGCACCTCCTCTTCGCCTGAGTCAGGCATGCCCGCTCATTCTTCTTATCGACCCCGAGGCCCCGGGGCTTGAGTGCCCTGGGCAATAACCCTCGCTCCGTCCGCCGCGGGGCTCACGAACAGCGCGGCGACGCGCCCCGTCTCAGCATGGTAGCGCTCTACCACCTCGCGCCGGAAGGCCTCGAGGGCCGAGGCCGCCACCAGGCTCACGATGCAGCCGCCGAAGCCCGCCCCCGTGAGCCTCGCCCCCAGCACCCCCGGCAGGGCCTGGGCCAGGCCCACCAGGAGATCGAGCGCCGGGGTCGAGACCGCGTAGTCGTCCCTCAGGCTCCGGTGCGAGCGGTTCATCTGGGCTCCGAAAACGGCGAAATCGCCGGCTTCGAGGGCCGCCACGCTCGCGAGCACCCGCTCGTTCTCGGTGATGACGTGGCGGGCCCGGGCCCGGAGGGTCTCGGGCAGATCCGCCTCGACCGACGCAAAGTCGCCGGCGCTCACGTCGCGCAGGCTCGAGAGATCCGGCCTGGCGAGCAGGACCCCCAGGCGCTCGAGCGCCTCGCGGCACTCCTGGCGCCGCGCGTTGAACTGGGACTCCACCAGGCCTCGCTTGACGCCCGAGTCGACGATCGCGATGGAGAGGCCCCGCGCCTCGAGCCCCAGGGGCACGTTGCGATACGCCAGGCTGCGGCAATCGAGGAAGAGGGCGTGATCCCGCTCCCCCAGCGCCGAGACGAACTGGTCCATGATGCCGCACTGGACGCCCACGAACGCGTTCTCCGCGCGCTGCCCCAGCAAGGCGACCTCGCGCCCCCCCAGGCCCAGGCCGAAGGCGCGATCGAGCAGCGTGCCCGTGGCGACCTCCAGGGCCGCGCTCGAGCTGAGGCCCGCTCCGAGCGGCACGTCGCCCGAAAAGGCGATGTCCATGCCCCCGAGGCGGTGGCCCTGGTCCCGGAAGGCCTGGAAGACCCCGCGCACGTAGTTGCTCCAGCCGGCGGCAGCGGGCGAGGAGGGGACCCTTTCGATCGCGTCCAGGTCGAACGCATCGGCCTGCTGGAAGTTGTCGGCGTAGAGGCGTACCGTCCGGTCGCCCCTGTGGCGGGCGCCGAGCACCACCTCGCGGTCGATGGCCGCCGGAAAGACGAAGCCGTCGTTGTAGTCCGTGTGCTCGCCGATCAGGTTGACGCGCCCCGGGGCGCGCACCATCCAGTCGGGTGTCGCGCCGAAGTGCGCGCGAAAAGAGGCGTGGACCCGCTCGGTCTGCGACGAAGTCGTCTCGCTCATCGGTGGCTCCTCTTCAGGCCTGGTGGACGCGTCGGCCCGCCACGTAGGTGGCGCGGACCTCGAGGGCGCCGGACAGCACGACCAAATCCGCCCGGTAGCCCGGCGCGACCCGGCCCAGGTCCGAGAGCCCCAGCGAGCGGGCCGGCACGTCGCTCGCCATGGCGATCGCCTCGTGCAGGGGCACCCCCACCGTCCGGACCATGTTCCTCACGGCCCGATCCAGGGTGATGACCGAGCCCGCGATGGTCCCGTCCGCGAAGCGCGAGGTGCGGCCGTCGAGGAACGTCGTCTGCCCTCCGAGCTCGTATTCTCCGGGCGGCAGGCCCGTACCCCGGACCGCGTCCGAGACGAGCATCAGGCGCGAGGGGCCCTTGCAGCGGTAGGCGATGGTGAGGCCCGCCGGGTGGACGTGCTCGAGATCGGCGATCACCTCGGTGAAGAGCGCATCGCACACGAGGCCCGCTCCAAGCACCCCCGGCTCGCGGTGGTGGAAGCCCCGCTGGGCGTTGCACAGGTGGGTCAAGCGCGAGCTTCCGGCCTCCACGGCCGAGAGGACCTGGTCGTAGGTCGCATCGGTGTGGCCCACCGAGACCACCACCCCCGAGGCGACCAGCTCGCGGATCAGGCCGTCTGCCCCTTCGAGCTCTGGGGCGAGCGTCAGCAGGCGAATGGTCCCCGCGTGGCGCGAGAGCACCGCCCGGAGCTCCGGATCCCCCGTGGGGCGCAGGCACTCGGCGGGCTGGGCCCCCTTGTACCTGGGCGAGAGGAAGTTGCTCTCGAGGTGGGCGCCGAGGATCCGGGCCCCGGTCGGCTCGGCGGCCTTGGCCGCGCCGACGGCCGAAAGGATGCGATCGAGCAGGGTCGCCTCGCAGGCCACGGTGGTCGGCAGCCAGGCCGTCACCCCGTGCCGGGCGAGGTGCATGGAGATCGCGAAGAGCGCCTCGGGATTGGCGTCCATGGTGTCGAACGAGAGGCCGCCGTGGATGTGGGCGTCGATGAAGCCGGGCGCGATCAAGGCGCCCTCCACGTCGACGATCGAAACCCCTGAGGGGCGCGAAAGGGCCGTCCCCACCGCCTGGATGCGATCGCCCTCGATCAGGACCTCGGCCCCCTCCTGGATGCCCGCGGGGGTCGAGACGCTCCCGCCCGTCAACAGCGTCTTGGTCATGCCAGGGTCTCCTGTACCAGGCGAACGGTCATGCTCCATTCGCGCTCGCCCCTGGGCGGGATCACCCCGTGCGCGCGGTAGCGCCGGACGGCGAGCGCCAGGTCGTCCCCCGCCCCGATGCAAGGCTCGATGCCGAGATTGAAGTAGGGCGCCCGGTCCTCGCGGGGCGACCAAGCTCCCATGTTGAGCCAGAGGCCCAGGTGCGGGATGGTGAGCGGATCGTACTCGAAGCGCAGGGTCGAGCGCGTGGCCGGGTCGTGCAGGCCGACCCAGCCGCGCTCGGGTGAAGGACCGAAGAGCTTGACGGCGTAGCCCGCCTCGGGACCGGGAACGGTTGCGAGGTCCAGGTGCTGGAGGAGCGGCCAGCGCAGCGGTGCGCCGAGGTCGCCGAGCGCTGGATCCGAGGCGCCGAAGACGCGCAGGGGGGTCCCTTCCGGCAAGAGCAGCCGCATGCCCGGCGCGATCGCAAGCAGCGGGTGCGAGCTCCACACGAAGGGGAAGGGAAAGGGCGCGCGATTGATGACCCGGTAGGCCAGGCGCACCGCCGCGGCATCCGGCAAGAGGGTCAGCGTCCGCTCGAAGCGGTAGGGGAAGCGCACCCCGTCCACCCCCATGGCAAGCGAGAGGCCGTCGCGCCGACAGTCCCACGAGAGGCCCCACAGCTCACCGTGATCGGGGATCTCGACCCCCTGCCACGGCGCGCTGGGGAAGGCGCCCTCGGCGATCGCCGGGAAGCACTCGTCGAACCCGCCCGAGTCGTGATCCAGCACGTACGAGCTTCCGTAAGCCGGGGCGCGCAGGGGAAGAGCAGGGTTGCTCCAGAGCCACTCGCGCCCGGTGCTGCGGTCCACGAGGCTCGCGATCTTGCCCCCCGCCTCCGGGACGACCGACAGGCGCAGATGAGGGTTTTCGAGGTGGATCGGCTGAAGCGGGGCTGGCGCGGGTCGGGTCATCGGAAGCCTCGAGGTGGAAGCGGAACACCTCATTATAGCGGAAGACTCCCTCGACTCTTGCCCGGCGCGGCGCGGCGGCCTATGCTCGGCCCGGCTCGAACGCGAGCAGGAGGTAGGCGATGGCGCGAATCAAGGTCAAGTGGGCCAGCGAGAGCGACTTCAAGAGCTATCCCGAGATCGCCTGCGAACCCGGCTACTACCTCGACGTCCTGACGGGCGACATCTTTCGCAACGTTGGGCGCCCGTCCGATGCGAGCGTGCGCATCCTCGACGCGCACCCGGACAGCGCGGCGCTCTCGCGCAAGGCGTTCCTGCTGGTGAGCACTTCCACCCGGCAGAGCCTCGCGGAGATCCGGCGGCTGATCGGCGAGAAGTTCGGGGTGAGCCCCTCGGAGCTCGGAAAGCTGGTCCACAGCATCGAGTCATAAGCACGACGGCGCCCCCTTGAGGGGGCGCCGCACGGTCGAACGGGTTACTCGCCGTCGTCGCCGATGGAGCCGACAGGGCAGCCTTCGAGCGCTTCCTGGCAGGCCTGCTCCTCGTCGGGACCCACGGGCTGCTTGAAGACCACGTCGTGGCTACCGTCGTCGGAGAGCTTGAAGTTGTCCGGGGCGGCCGCTTCGCACGCGCCACAGACGATGCAGGTGTCATCGACGTAGTACTTGCCCGGGACGTTGTCCGGGAATGCTTGCGTCTTGTCAGCCATCTGGTCGGTCCCTTCTATGTTTCGCTAGAAATGTTCAGTGTTGGGGCGGATCTCGATTATACAACCTCCCCCACCAAATGCTATCCTTCGGTTAAAAAAGCGTTACCCCAGCTGACCGTCAGCCCGCGCTTACCAAGGAGGTCACCATGCCGGCCACCCTCGTTCAAGCCGTCGACGCCCTCGCCCCCGAGCTGATCGCGCACCGGCGCGAGTTCCACCGCCATCCCGAGCTGGGGTTCCAGGAGGTCCGCACCGCCCGGCGCCTGGTCGAGATCCTCGAAGGGTACGGCCTTTCGGTCGCGACGATGGTCGGAACGGGAGTGGTCGCCTGCATCGAGGGGGCAAGCCCGGGCAAGACCCTTCTCTTGCGCGCGGACATCGACGCCCTGCCGCTTCACGAGCTCTCCACCCACGATTACCGTTCGACGCACGACGGGGTGATGCACGCCTGCGGGCACGACGCCCACATGGCCATCCTGCTGGCGGTCGCCAAGATCCTCTGCGCTCGTCGAGACGAGTTCAAAGGCACGGTCAAGCTGGTCTTCCAGCCGGCCGAGGAGGGCCCCGGCGGCGCCAAGCCCATGATCGAGGCGGGGGTGATGGACCACCCCAAGGTGGATGCCGCCATCGGCTTCCACGTCTGGAACTCCCAGCCCGTTGGCATGGTCGGGGTGCGCTCGGGGCCCGTCATGGCCAACACCGACGAGTTCAAGCTCGTGATCGAGGGCAAGGGCGGCCACGGGGCCATGCCGCACCTCTCGGTGGATGCGATCACGGTCGCCGGGCAGGTGATCGGCGCGCTCCAGACCATCGTCTCGCGCAACGTCTCGCCCCTGGACTCGGCGGTGGTGACCCTCGGATCCATCCACGGCGGCCAGCGCCACAACATCATCGCCCAGACCGTCACCCTCACGGGCACGGTGCGCTCCTTCTCGCCGGCGGTGGGCAGCCTTTTGCCCCGGCGCATCGAGGAGGTCGTGGGCGGCATCACCCGTGCCATGGGAGCGACCTACCAGCTGGACTACCACCGGGTCTACCCCGCCACCGTCAACGATCCGGCCATGACCGAGCTGGTGCGCCAGGCTGCCGTCAAGGTGCTGGGTACGGACCACGTCGTCGAGGCCGAGCCCAGCATGGGCGGCGAGGACATGGCCTTCTTCCTCCAGGAAGTGCCCGGCTGCTACTTCTTCGTCGGGACGGCGAATCCCGAGAAGGGGCTCGACAACCCGCACCACCACCCCCGCTTCGACATCGACGAGGACGGGCTCGCCGTGGGCGCCAAGGTGGTTCTGCAGGCGGCCTTCGATTACCTGGGCGCCTAGCAGATCACCCGGCCGCCGTCGACCAGCAGCGTCTGCCCGGTCACGTAGGCGGAATCGTCGCTCGCGAAGTAGACCGCCGTCCGGGCGATGTCCTCGCTCAGGCCGAAGCGCTTGAGCGGAGTGCCCTGCTCGATGGCGTGCCGCTTCTCGGCCGAGAGTTCCGCCTGGATGCGGGTGTCCACGTAGCCGGGGGCGATCGCGTTGACCCGCACCTTGGGGGCGAGCTCGCGGGCGAAGGACTTGGTCAGCGAAATCACCGCCGCCTTGGAGGCGGCGTAGTGCATCGAGCTCTCGGCGCCCTCCACTCCGCGCATGGACGAGATGTTGACGATCACCCCGCCCTGGCGGGCCATCATCCCGCGGGCGACCGCCTGCGAGACCAGAAAGACGCCCTTGGCGTTGACGGCCATGACCCGGTCCCACATCTCGGGGGTGATGTCGAAGAGGGTCGCCCGCAGCACGATGCCGGCGTTGTTCACGAGCCGATCGACGGGCCCCAGCGCGGCCTCGGCCTGCTCGACCATCCGGCGGACCTCGATGGCGTCGGACACGTCGGCCTGCAGGGCGATCGCCCGGCGCCCCATGGCCGCGATCTCGGCCACGACGGCCTCGGCCGCTTCGCGGTCGTGGGCGTAGTTGATCGCCACGTCGCAGCCCTCTTCGGCGAAGGCCAGGGCGATGGCCTTGCCGATGCCGTGGTTCGCGCCGGTGACGAGCGCCGTGTGTCCCTGCAGTTTCATCGTGGCTCCTCTTCGGTGACGGGCTTTTCGCTGACGGATGCGTCCATTCGAGCGTATCATAGTCAGGATGATGCTCCCTGCACCTTACCGCAACAAGATCGTCCGCCCCGTCGGCCTGCCATCGCCCGCCGAGCGGCTGCGCCTCATCGAGGAAGCCGGCTACAACGTCGCCCGGTTGCCGAGCGTGGCCGTTCCCCTCGACCTGCTGACCGACTCGGGGCAGGCCGCCCTGAGCGATCGCCAGTGGAGCGCCATGGGGCGCGGCGACGAGGCCTACGCCGGCTCGCGCAGCTTCGCCGCCCTCGAAGCGAGCGTCTACGCGCGCTTCGGCCTGCCCTTCACCGTGCCGGCGCACCAGGGCCGAGCGGCCGAGAACCTGCTCGCCCAGCACCTCCTGAACCCCGGCACCCGGGTGTTCGGCAACGCCCTGCACGCGACCACCCGCCGCATCATCGCCCACGCCCAGGCCAGCTTCCACGAGGTCGGCGTCGCCTCGGCCTGGGACTTCGCGTCAAGCGCGGCCTTCAAGGGCGATCTCGACCTCGAGCGGCTCGAGGCCGCCCATGGCGAGGCGCACGCGCCGGGGGTGGTGTGGCTCGCCATGACGAGCGAGCCCATCGGCGGGCAGGCCGTGAGCCTCGCGAATCTGCGCCGCGTCAGCGCATGGGCCCGTTCACGCGGGCTCCCCGTGGTCGTGGACGCGAGCCGCCTGCACGAGAACGCCTGGACTATCCGCCGCCACGAGGCAGAAGCGGCGGATCTCGCCGCAGCCGTCATCGCCCGGCAAGTCGCCGCCTGCGCGGACTACCTCTACCTGAGCGGCAAGAAGGTGGGCCTCTCGAGCGTGGGGGGCCTCATCGCGACCGCGGACCGGGGCGCCATGGAGCGGCTGCGCAGGCACTGCATCGTCTTCGAGGGGATGCCCTTCTACGGCGGCATGGCCGGCCGGGACATGGAGGCGCTCGCCATCGGGCTCGAGGAGGCGTTCGACGATGCGGCCCTCTTTCACCGCGCCGCGCTCATCGCCCGGCTGGCCCAGCGCCTCTCGGAAGGCGGGGTGCCCCTCGTCACGCCAGCGGGCGGCCATGCCGTCTTCCTCGACGCGAGTCGCTTCGCGCCGGGCCTCGGCGCCACGGCCTCGGCGGCCATCACCGCCTGGCTGTACGTCATCTCGGGCGTGCGCACCGCAGCCGTGGACACCCTCGACGACCGGGGCCGGGAACGACGCCTGGTGCGGCTGGCCCTCCCCGCGCGCAGCCACGACGAGGCGCAGCTCGACTGGGCCGCGAGCGGGGTGCTCGCGCTCCACGCGCAGCGCGAGGCCCTGCCCCCCCTGTCGCTAGCGGGCACCTTCGAGGGCCTGCCTCCCGGCGAGCCTCGCTTCGCCCCCATCGACTCGAGCTTCGCGCCTCCGCGCCCGCTCACGGGCGCCACCGTCCCGTACCGCGCCAGGGTCGTCGAACTGACCCCACCGCTCTCGCGCGCCCAGCGAGAAGCCGCGCTCGAGCGAGCCGGCTACAACCTGTACCACCTGAGCGCGCAGGATGCCGCGATCGATTGCTTCACCGACAGCGGCACCAACGCCATGAGCGATCGCGCCTGGGGCGAGATGGTGGCCGCCGACGAGGCGTACCGGGGATCTGACGCCTACGCGCGCTTCGCTACGGCGGTGCGCGAGGCCTACGGCTACCCGCACGTCCTGCCCGCCCACCAGGGGCGAGGCGCCGAGGCCCTGCTCTCGGAGGCCCTCATCCGAGATGGGCGCGCCGTCGTCATCGGCAACCAGCCTTTCACCACGACCCAGACCCACATCCTGCGCTGCGGGGGGCGCTTCGTGGACGTGAGCCTCGAGGCGGCCTTCCGGCCCGGCGAGCCGCACCCCTTCAAGGGCGACGTGGACCTCGCCAGGCTGGAGGCGGCCATCCAGGAGCACGGCCCCGAGCGGATCGCCTACCTGAACCTCGGGGTGACGGTCAACGCCTCGGGCGGCCAGCCCGTGCGGCTCTCGAACCTGGAGGCGGTCAAGGCGATCGCCGATCGCCACGGCCTTCCCCTCTACCTGGACGCCACCCGGGCCGTGGAGAACGCCTGGTTCATCCGCGAGCGCGAGGAGGGGATGGGGGGCCGGACGATCGCGGACCTCCTGCGGGCGATCGCGGCCTGCGCGGACGGGGTCACGGTGAGCGCGAAGAAGGACCTGATGACCAACATCGGCGGCTTCCTCGCGCTCAGGGACCCCGCGGTGGCCGAGCGCGCCTGGCGCATCTCCGAGCGACTGGTGGGGTACCCGGCCTCGGGGGGGCTAGCCAACCGGGACCTGCTGGCCATGGCTTGCGGCATCGCGGAGATGCGAGATGATGCGACCGTCACGCACCGCATCCTCCAGGTGAAAGAGCTTGGCGAGCGCCTCCTGGCGGCGGGCCTCCCGGTGATCGCCCCCATCGGCGGACACGCCGTGTTCGTGGACGCCGAGGCCTTCTTGCCGCACCTCGGCAGACAGGCGCATCCGGGTCACGCCCTCGCCGCGGCCCTGTACCTGGAGTCGGGCGTGCGCGGGATGATGGTCAAGGGGCAGTTCGAGGGGCGCAAGGGGGTCGAGTTGCTGCGCATCGCCCTGCCCCGGAGGGTGTACGGCCCGTCCCACCTCGACTCGATCGCGCGGGCCCTGGTCGCCCTGAACGATCGCGCCACGCGCATCCCCGGCCTTTCGCTCGAAAGCGAGCCCGCGGCCCTGCGGGCCACGCTCAGCCGCTTTTGCCCTCTTCCCCCCGCCCCCCGGTGGGGCGGGGTCGGGGGTGG
>DATNQI010000029.1 GCA_036704125.1 Pantanalinema sp.
GACCCCTCGGTCGTTTCACCGGGGGAATTAGAGGCCCTTGGCCATCCCCTCGACCTCGACGCTCAGCTCGTCGGCGACCTTGACGCCGAGCACCGCCGCGGGCAGCTTGATGCCGTAGTCCGTCAGCTTGAGCTTGAAGCCGGTCGTGACCGACACCCAGTCGCCAGGGCGATAGTTCTTGTCCTGCTCGGGCAGGTAGACCAGGGTCACGGGGGCCGTGACGGTGCGGGTCACGCCGTGGAAGGTCATCTCGCCGGTGACGGTGCCGTCGACCGGCTGCTGGGCGACGAGCTTGGGGGCCTTCATGCTCTTCATCGTGAAGGTGGCGGTGGGGTACTTCTCCGCCTCGATCATCCCGCGCATGTGCTCGTTGCGCAGGGGGATGCCGGTGTCGAACGAGGCGACGTCGATCGTCACGGTGCCCGTGGGGTTGAGCGAGGGCTTGTCCACGTTGATCGTGCCTTCACCGTCCACCTTGGTGGTGCGGCCCGACAGGCGAACGATCGCGGCCTTGGAGGTGAAGGTGGCCATGGTCTCGGAGTGGGCGTCGGGCGCCACCTTGAAGGGGCGGGCATCCACGTTGGCGGCCACGGCGAGCGAGGCGGCGAAGGCGAAGGTGAGGGAGGTCGCGGCGAGCTTGGAGTTCATGCGAATTCGAATTCCTTTCGGAAGAGAGTGAAGCGGCTAACCAAACGTTCTACATAGAACGACTCCATACTAGTCCTAACTAAAACGATTCGTCAAGCCCCCCGAGAGCCGGATCTTGGACTTGGACAGCAAGACCCGGCACTAAGTGCCGGGTCGCTCGAAAAATCTCAGGAGAAGGCGCGCCTCAGCTCTCTGAGGAGCTCGGTCAGCTGTCGCTGGTGCTCGGGGGGAATGTGGGCCATGCGGCTCCCGAGGAAATCCACGTGCGGCTGGAAGGTCTGCTGGAAGACCGCCTCGCCCTCGGGCGTCAGCCGGACGAAGACCTGGCGGCAGTCCTGCTCGCCGCGGGTGCGCCGGATGAGGCCCTTGGCCTCCAGGCGATCCAGGACGCCGGTCAGCGTCCCCTTGGTGATCATGGTCCCCTCGCCGAGCTGCTTGCAGGTCATGCCGGCGGTGTCGCCCAGGGTCGCGAGCACGTCGAACTGGGCCGGGGTGAGCCCCATCGCCTCCATGTTGCGGGCGCCGGCGCCGGCAAAGGCGTTGTAGGCCTCGGCGAGCGCGCGCAAGGGCCGCAAGAAAGCCTCCGGGGCCTGGCTATAGGGAGAGGTGGGCGCTTCGTGTTCCATGTCTGCGATAATATTCCTAGTTAGAACGAACGTCAAGCGGGAGCGCTCAGCTCACCGAGAGGACAGGGGTCTCGCCGTCCTCGCAGCAGACGGTGTCGCGCCCGCCCCGCTTGGCGGCATAGAGGGCGTGATCGGCCCGCTCGATCAGGCTCAGGAGGGAGTCGGACTGGCGGAGCTGCGCCACCCCGATCGAGAGCGTCACCGGGGGGATGGGCTGCTGCTCGTCGTTGTGGAAGACCATGTCCCGGATGTGCAGGCGGATCCGATCGGCGACGATGTAGGCGCCCGGCAGGTCGGTCTGGGGCAGGAGGATGGCGAACTCCTCGCCGCCGTAGCGGGCGACCTGATCGCAGTCGCGCACCCGGCCCTTGAGGGCCTGGGCCACCCGGCGAATGACCACGTCCCCGATCAGGTGGCCGTAGGTGTCGTTGATGTTCTTGAAGAGGTCGATATCCAGCAAGAGCAGGGTCATGTGATTCCCGTAGCGCTTGCTGCGGCCGATCTCGAAGCCCAGGAGCTCCTTGAAGTGGGCATGGTTGATGAGCCCGGTAAGGCCGTCGGTCACCGCCCGCTGCATGGCGTCGTCGTAGCGCGCCCCGAGGTCCATCAGCTGGACGTCGCGCTGCGCCAGGGCCGCCTGCAGGCGACGATGGGAGAGCGCCAGGGCCGCGAAAGGGAGAAGGTCCTCGATGCGCGAGACGCGCTCGGCCCCGGCAGGAGGCGTCCCCTCCCAGGCCATGAGCAGGACCGCGAAGATGCCGTCCTGGAGCGGCATCGGAAGGCAGCAGGCCACCTGGGAGCCGGCTTCGTCCCAGTGGATCCGGCCGTCGGCGATCGCATCCAGCGCGATCCCGAGCGGCAGCGCGGGGCACGCCCCGGAGGGCCGGCTCGCGAGGATCGCCAGATCTCCGGCCAGGAGGATCTGAGCGTGAGAGGCCCCGGCGAGGGTCACCAGCTCCGCGAGCATGGCGTCCGCGAGCTCCTCGGTGCTGCCGGAAGCGAGATGCTGAGCAGTCATGCGCTCCATGACGTGCCAAGACTCGGCCAATGTCATCGCTTGCTCCATTCCGGACCCCGCGGCTTCGCCGAAGAGCCCCCCCCTTCTTGTTCCCCGCAAGCGGAGGTTTCACTCGCGGCCGGATCGATCGCAGGCACCGTGAACGTGAAGGCAGCGCCCGCTCCCGGCGTGCTCTTGAGCGAGAGGCGGCCGCCGTGCATTTCGACCAGGCGCTTGGCGATGGGCAGGCCGAGGCCGGTGCCCCGAGGACCGCCCTCGGGCGCCTGCCGGAAGCGCTCGAAGACGAGCTTCTGGTGCTCGGGGGCGATCCCCGGCCCGGCGTCGCGCACCGTGAAGGCGACGAAGGCCCCGCGACGCCCGACCGCCTTCTCGAGGACGACCTGCAGGTGGATGACGCCGCCGCGCGGCGAGAACTTGACGGCGTTCGAGAGCAGGTTGAGGAGGACCTGGCGGATCCGGACCGGATCCCCCGCGAAGGCGGGCAGCCTCTCGCTGACCAGCCGCTCGCAGCGGATCTCCTTCTCCTGCAGCAGAGGGGCCATCAGGTCCGCCACGTCGCGGACCACCTCGGCCGCCTGGAGTGGCTCGAGGAGAAGGTCGAAGCGGCGCGCCTCCATGCGCTCGAGGTCGAGAACGTCGTCGATCAGGTGCCGGATGAGATCGGCGCTCTGGCTGATCATCGCGACGTAGGTGCGCGGCTCGCCTTCGATGGCCTGGGCGAAGTCCTCGAGCAGGAGCTCGCAGGCCCCGACGATCGCGCTGAGCGGGGTCCGCAGCTCGTGGGAGTAGGAGGAGATGAAGGCCGCGCGCCCCTTGTCGAGCTCGCGCAGCGTGCGGTTGGCACGCTGGAGGGCCTCGGTCTCGGCGGCGAGCAGGTGCTGCATGTGGCGCTCGACCGCTTCGGCCCAGCCCTCGGCCACCCGCAGGGCCGGCTCGGGCAGCTCGGCGCGCGCGCGCTGCGCCCACGCCAGCGCCGCCCCGTGCAGGTCGGGCGCTTCTTCACCTTGGGGGGGAGTGGCATCCACCTTGCTCGGCAACCTTGCCTCCGTCCAGAATCGCTCAGGCTCACGATAGCACGGCGAGCATGGGATCGCAACCAGGCTTCATAACGCCTTGTTAAGCCCTCGGATGCGCGTGGCGGTACACCTCCCGCAGGCGCTCCTGGCTGACGTGGGTGTAGATCTGGGTCGTCGAGAGGCTGGCGTGGCCGAGCAGCTCCTGAACGACCCGCAGATCCGCCCCGCCCTCCAGCAGGTGGGTGGCGAAGGTGTGGCGCAGGGTGTGCGGGCTCACGGCCTTCTGGATGCCGGCGGCCGCGACGTACTTCTGCAGCATGCGCTGGACCGAGCGCTGGTCGAGGGCGCCCCCCTGCCGGTTGACGAAGAGGATCCCGCCGTCGGCGCGCGTGCCGACCAGGCGCGCGCGCGCCTCGCGCAGGTAGGCCGTGACCAGCTCGGCCGCATGCGCATCCAGCAGGACCAGGCGCTCCTTGGAGCCCTTGCCGAAGACGACGATCTCGCGCTCGTCCCAGTCGATCTGGTCGGTCTTGAGCGCGACGATCTCGCCCACGCGCATCCCGGTCGCGTACAGCAGCTCCAGGATGGCGCGATCGCGCAAACCCAGGGGCGAACCGGGATCGGGCGCCGCGAAGAGGGCCACGAGCTCCTCGCGGTCGAGGAACTTGGGCAGGCGCCGGGCGGCCTTCGGGCTCGCGACGCTCGCGACCGGGTTGGCGCCGACCACGCGCTCTCTGGCCAGGTAGCGGAAGAAGGTGCGCAGCGCGGCGAGCTTGCGCGCGATCGTCGCGCGCTGGTAACCGTTCGCGGAGAGCTCGCCCAGGTAGCGCCGCAGCGTCAGGTAATCGATCGCCTCGAGCGAAGTGTCGCCCACGAAGCGCCGGAACTGGTCGAGGTCCTGGCGGTAGGCCTTCAGCGAGTGGGCCGAGAGGTTCCGCTCCACCTCGAGGTGCAGCAGGAAGGCGTCTCGGTGGGCGTCGAGGGGGGGCAAGGGCGCGTCTCCGGTGAAAGGGGGGTGCGGAGGGCTCAGGCCCGCTGGGGCCCCGGCAGCGGCAGCTGCAGCACCCGGCCCGGCTTGACGGGCACCACGTGGCAGGCGCGGCAGCGCGGCTCGTAGGCCTCCTGGGCGCCGACCAGGATCACCGGGTCGTCCCACTCGGCGGGCGCGCCGTCGATCAGGCGCTGGGAGCGGGTCGCGGGCGCCCCGCAGACCATGCAGATGGCCGTCAGCTTCTCGACCGACTCGGCGAGGGCCAAGAGGCGCGGCATCACGCCGAACGGCTCGCCCCGAAAGTCCATGTCCAGGCCCGAGGCGATGACCCGCTTGCCCGAGTTGGCGAGGGCCTGGCACACCTCGACCACCGCGTCGTCGAAGAACTGGATCTCGTCGATGGCCACCACGGCGGTGGCCTCGTCGGTCAGGCGCCAGATCTCCTCGGCGCCGGTCGCGCGCACCGCGCTCACCCGGGCGCCCCCGTGGCTCGACACGTCCTCGGGCGAGTAGCGCGTGTCGATGATCGGCTTGAAGACCTGGACCTGCTGCTTGGCGATCTCGGCGCGGCGCACCCGGCGGATCAGCTCCTCGGTCTTGCCGCAGTACATGGAGCCGCAGATCAGCTCGATCCATCCCTGGCGAAACGGCGACGCGTAGAATCCAAGCTGCATCCGAGAGCCCCTTCGAGTCGAAAAACAAGCCACCAGACCATGGTAGCGCAAGAGCGCTCGTTCGTGGAGCGATCAAAAAGCGATCCGCGACGGTTGCCGCGGATCGCCCGTCGAAGCCGCGAGCCTCCGGCTAGACCGTGAGGGCCCCGGCCAGGATGCGGTCCAGCTCGGCGAGGGCGCGCTCGGCCTGCTGCTGGTGACGCAGCTGCTTGTCCTTGACCTTGGGCCCCTCCAGCGGATCGATGATCCCCCAGTTGGAGTTCATGGGCTGGAAGTGCTTGGGATCGGCGTGCGAGACGTAGTGCATGAGGCTGCCCAGCATGGTGGTCCGGGGCAGCACCAGGGGCTCCTCGCCCCTGAGGACCCTTGCAAGGTTGTAACCCGCCAGCGCCCCCGAGGCGGCCGACTCGGTGTAGCCCTCGACGCCGACCAGGCAGCCCGCCACGAACCACAGCGGGCGATCGCGCCACTGCAGGCTCGCGTCCAGGAAGCATGGGCTCGCCAGGTAGGTGTTGCGGTGCATCACCCCGAGCCGAACGAACTCGGCCTCCTCCAGCCCCGGGATCATGCGGAAGACGCGCTTCTGCTCGCCCCACTTGAGCTGGGTCTGGAAGCCCACCAGGTTGTAGAGGTCGCCTGCCACGTTGTCCTGCCGCAGCTGGACCACCGCGTAGGGCCAGCGGCCCGTCCTGGGGTCGTCCAGGCCCACCGGCTTGAGCGGGCCGTAGCGCAGGGTGTCGAATCCCCGCCGGGCGAGGACCTCGACCGCCAGGCACCCCTCGAAGAAGTTCTTCTCCTCCTCGCCCAGGTGCAGCACCGCCCCCTCGGCCTTGACGAGCTCGCCGTGGAAGGCCTCGTACTCCTCGCGGGTCATGGGGCAGTTGAGGTAGACGCCCTCGCCCTTGTTCCAGCGCGCGGCCTTGAACATCCTGTCCAAGTTCAGGCTCTCGAGCGTCACGATGGGGGCGGCCGCGTCGTAGAAGTGCAGGTGCTCGACGCCCGTGGCCTGCTGGATCGCCTCCGAGAGGGCGTCCGAGGTCAAAGGGCCCGTCGCGATGATCGTCGGGCACTCGGGGTCGAGCGAGGTGACCTCGTCGCGCACCAGGGTGATGTTGGGGTGCTGGGCGATCGCCTCGGTGATGGCGCCGGCGAACACGTCGCGGTCCACCGCGAGCGCCCCGCCTGCGGGCACCGACGCCTTCTGCGCGCTTGCGAGGATCAGCGAGTCGAAGCGGCGCATCTCGGCCTTGAGCAGGCCCGAGGCGCTGGTCTCGCCGAAGGCCCCGAGCGAGTTGGAGCACACCAGCTCACCGAGCAGATCGGTGTGGTGGGCCTTGGTCTCGCGCACCGGGCGCATCTCGTGCAGCTCGACCGAAATCCCTTGCTTCGCGAGCTGCCAGGCGGCCTCAGAGCCCGCGAGGCCGCCGCCGATCACCTTTGCCTTGAGCACCATTGTTCACCTTCCAAGCCAGTATAAAAATACCCCCCCTTGAGCGGGGGGGTAAGGGATCCTACGCTTCCTGCGGTTCCTTCACGGCTTCCTCGCCTTCCCCTTCGCCCTTGCCGTCGGCGCTGGCCGACTTCTTGGGGACGTTCTGGATGTTCTTGCACTCCTCGTTCTTGCACAGGAGGAAGCTGCGGCCCGCCTTGGAGCGCTTGAGGGCCATCCAGGTGTTGCACTTGACGCACAGGGTGTCGGTCGGCAGGTCCCACGAGGTGAAGGAGCACTCCGGGTACTTGGAGCAGCCGTAGAAGGTCTTGCCCGTGCGGGTGCGCTTGACGATCACGTCGCCGGCGCAGCCCGGCGTCTTGCAGCCGATCCCGGTCTTCTTGATGATCGGCTTGGTCGTCTTGCACTCGGGGTACTTGGAGCAGGCGAGGAACTCGCCAAAGCGCCCGCTCTTGATGAGCATCTCGGCACCGCACGTCTCGCAGAACTCGCCCGAGGGGATGGCGACCGGCTGCATCTCCTTGGTCGCGATCTTGAGGGTGGCGGCGAAGGGCTCGTAGAAGTTCTTGAGCAGCTGCTGCCACTCGTTCTCCCCGGTCTCGACCGTGTCGAGCTTGTCCTCCATGTCGGCGGTGAAGCCCACGTCCACGATGTTGGGGAAGTGCTTGACGAGCTGGTCGTTGACCTGGATGCCGAGCTCCGTCGGCTGCAGGGCGCGCCCGAGCTTCTCGACGTAGCCGCGGTCCTGGATGGTCGCGATGGTCGGCGCGTAGGTGGAGGGGCGGCCGATGCCCTTCTCCTCCATGGTCTTGACCAGGGTCGCCTCGGTGAAGCGGGGCGGCGGCTGGGTGAAGTGCTGCTTGGGGTTGACTTCCTTGAGCTTGAGCGCGTCGCCCTCGGCCAGGTCGGGCAGCTTCGAGGGCTTCTTGGCCTGGGCCTTGGCCTCCTCCGAGTCCTCCTCGGGGGTGTCGATGTAGACGGCCTGGAAGCCTGCGAAGACCACCTTGGTGTCGGTCGCGCGCAGCACGCCGTCGCCCGCCTCGATGTCGATCGAGAGCACGGCGAGGGTGGCGTTGGCCATCTGGCTCGCGGCGAAGCGCTCCCAGATGACGCGGTAGAGCTTGAACTGGTCGGGCGTCAGGTGGCCCTTGACCTGCTCGGGGGTGCGCAGGATGGAGGTCGGGCGGATCGCCTCGTGGGCCTCCTGGGCGCCCTTCTTGGAGGCGTAGGTCCGGCGGCTGGTGGGCAGGTAGCTCTTGCCGTAGCGCTCGGCGATGTAGCCCTTGGCCTCTTCCCAGGCCTCGTCGGCGATGCGCACCGAGTCGGTACGCATGTAGGTGATGAGGCCGACCGGGCCCTCGGATCCCAGGTCGATGCCCTCATAGAGCTGCTGGGCGAGGGTCATGGTGCGCTTGACGGTGAAGCCGTAGCGGCGCGAGGCCTCCTGCTGCAGGCTCGAGGTGATGAAGGGCGCGCTCGGCTGGCGCTTCTGCTCCTTCGTCTGGACCTTGGCGACCTTGAAGTCGGCGACCCGAAGGGCGTCGACGATGGCCGTGGCCGCGGCCTCGGACCCGATGTCGGGCTTCTTGCCGGCCCAGCGCACCAGCTCGGTCGAGAAGGCGGTCTTGGCCGTCCCCTTGAGGAGGTCGACCCCGACGGACCAGTACTCCTTGGGGACGAAGGCCTGGACCTCGGCCTCGCGATCGCAGATCAGGCGCACGGCCACGCTCTGGACGCGGCCCGCCGAGAGGCCGCGACGGACCTTCTGCCACAGCAGGGGCGAGATCTTGTAGCCCACCAGGCGATCGAGCACGCGGCGCGCCTGCTGGGCGTTGACCCGCTGGATGTCGATGGTGCGCGGGTGCTGGACGGCGCGCAGGATGGCGTCCTTGGTGATCTCGTTGAACTCGATGCGCTGCATCGGCTTGTTGAGGTCCTCGAGGATCGAGGCCAGGTGCCAGGCGATCGCCTCCCCCTCGCGGTCAGGGTCGGGCGCGAGGTAGACGTGATCGGCGTTCGAGGCGGCCTCCTGCAGCTCGGCCACGACCTTGGCCTTCTCGGCGAGGACCTCGTACTGGGGCAGGAAGTTCTTCTTGACGTCCACCCCGAGGCCCTTCTTGGGGAGGTCCCGGATGTGGCCGGCAGAGGCCTTGACCTGGAAGTCCTTGCCCAGGATCTTGCCGATGGTCTTGGCCTTTGCGGGGCTCTCGACGATCACCAACGATTTCGACACGCTCTATCCACCTTTCGGTCCGGTAAGAATGGCGCAAGCGCGCAAAAGGCCCAGACCCGCTCGTACCGCCCGGATCCAGGCTCCTTCGCCTGGACGCGCGGAAAAAATTCACCCCCACTCTATCACACTTTGAAAATCTCACTCGCCCGGTTTCTCAAGGCTTTGGACCTCACGATCGAACATACAGACGACCGGGCAGTTGCCGCACCAGCGCCTTGAGCTCCAGCACCAGGAGCACGCTGTTGATCTGGGCAGGAGGCAGGCCGCTTTTGGCGGCGATCCGCTCCAGGCCCGTCGGATCCGCCTCGATGGCCTCGTAGACCCGGGCCTCGTCGCCAAGAAGCGCGGGCGGCGACTTTTCGCGCGCCGGGGCCCGCGGGGTGCTCCAGCCCAGCTCGTCGAGCACGTCGGAAGCCGACAGCACCAGGCGCGCCCCCTGCTGGATCAGGCGGTGCGGCCCCAGCGAGCAGGGCGCGTCCGCGGGGCCGGGGACCGCCATCACCTCGCGGTTCTGGTCGAGGGCCATCTCCACGGTGATGAGCGCACCCGAGCGCTCCTTGGCCTCGATCAGGACGACGGCCTGGCACAACCCCGCCACGATCCGGTTGCGGGCGGGGAACTGCCCGGCCGCGGGCTCGGTGCCGAGCGGGTACTCGGAGAGGAGCGCCCCGCGCTCGGCGATGCGCGAGGCCAGCCCCCGGTTGCTCGCGGGGTAGACCCGATCCAGGGCCGAGCCCAGCACCGCCAGGGTCGTTCCGGCCTCGAGCGCCCCCAGGTGGGCGGCCGCGTCGATGCCGAAGGCCAGGCCGCTGACGACCACGACCCCGCTTGCCGCCAGCTCGCGCGCGATCGTCTCGGCCATCCGCGCCCCGTAGCGGGTGCAGCGCCGGGTGCCCACGATGGCGACCGCGCGGCTGAGATCGGGCAGCGCCCCCCGGATGAAGAGCACGCCCGGCGGGTCGTGGATCTCGCGCAGGGCCCCGGGGTAGGCGCTCTCCCAGTGGCAGACCACCTCGAGGCCCGCGCGAAAGACGGCCGCAAGCTCCGCCTCGGGCACAAGCTCCGGGCGCTGGGCGGCGATCGCCTGGGCGATCTCGGGCCCGATCCCCTGGACCGAGGCGAGCTCGCGGGGACTGGCATGCCAGGCGGCTTCGAGCGAGCCGAAGCGATCGCGCAGGCGTCGCAGGCGGGTCGAGCCCACCCCCTCGACGTTGAGGAAGGCCACGGCGTAGGCGCGTTCGGACATGGGGCGTCCCTCCCGCCAAGGATTCTAACTTATTATGAAGATGAATTCAAAAAATAAAAGCGCCCCGGTACCCTGGGGCGCGAAAGCACGTGAAGAAGCGGGGGAAGGACCGAAGGCCTAGCGCCCGTCCTTGTCCGCCAGGCGGCGCACCAGCCAGCAGTTATTCTTGTTGAGGTTGTAGTCCTCGAGGATGAAGTCCAGAGCGGCGCGCATGATCTCCGACTTGCCGACCTTCATGCGCTGCTCGGTGCGGAGCTTGAGCATCACGACCTCCAAGGAGAGGAGCTGCTCTTCCGAGAAGTAGAAGGTGGCGCGCTGGTTGAAGACCTCGTCCTCCTCGCCCGAGAGGGCCTCGGCCGGGGGCTCGACGTAATCCGCGGGCGGCTTCTTGGTGGTCGGACGTCTTCTCATCCTGCGATTCCTTTCTCCCTTGCGCTTCTGGCCGGGGCTTGATCCAACCGCCCCTGGCACGTTCCGGGATCCTATCAACCGATCGCAAGCGCGGTATGTATACGGGATCACAACATCAACAATCGCCAAAACGTGACAAGGCCAAAATTGTGACGTTCGCACCGGACGCAAAGCCAATGGAAGTGACGCTCGTCACCCTTTCGCACCGGGTGTGTACAAGGGGTGACGCCCGGGGTATAAGGGAGCGGACGATCGATCTCAATTTCACCCGGAGGATAGACGCGGCATGGCCCATCCCATCGGACGAATCGCGCGGGCGTCCCTGCTGGCGGCAGGGGTCCTGATCGGCACGACGAGTTGCACGCTCGGCAATCCCTTCATGCCCAAGGCCAAGATCCTCGTGACCGCCCAGCCCCAGGTGGCGACCTCCAAGCTCACCTACGACGAGGCCACCAAGCTCTTCAAGAACGAGAGCGACCGGGTGACCTTCACCCTGAAGTCCTTCCCGGGCGACATCACGCCGGGAGTCCTCTTCACCGACTACAAGATCCGCTTCCTCGACCAGAAGGGCACCGAGATCAGCGACACCCTGATCCCGCACCGCCAGCTCAAGGCCACGCTGTACGTGCCGCGCGGCGGCGGCGGGACCGGCACGGCGACTACCGGCGGCTCGGAGAAGCTCGAGGTCGCAGCCATCTCGGGGGCGGTCGAGACCTACGGCATCGTGAACGGCTTCCGCAGCAACGGCGGGGCGGTCACCGTAAACGGGGACCCCTGGAATCAGAACCTGATCGGCGAGATCACCTTCACGGGGCGCGACGACAACCAGAACATCGTCGAGGCCGTCGGCACGTTCACCGTCAACTTCGTGACCGACATCCAATCGGAGCAGGCCGCGAAGTAGGCCGAGAGAGGACTATCCCTTCCTATGAAAAAATTCGCATGGGTCATCGCCGTCCTCTCGATCGCAAGCGCCGGCTGCGACAAGCTCGGCCCCGTGTTCGGGCTCGTCGGCGAGCCGGCCAAACCGATGATTACCGGCACCATCAGGGGCAAGATCGTCGATCGCGACAACCAGCCCATCGCGGGCGCCAAGGTCAGCAACGGCGCGGCGGTCTTCTACTCGGCCAGCGACCCCTCCACGGATCCCATCGTGATCAAGGACGACCTTTGGCGCTCCACCATGAGCGCGGAAGACAAGGCAAAGCACCAGATCACCCTCGAGAAGGGGGAGTTCGTCCTGGCCAAGGTGGCGGCCAATACCGTCACCTCCATCATGGCCGAGTTTGACGGCCAGTACTCGTCGGCAGTCCAGACCTTCGTCGATGCCAACACCTTCGACAACACCAGCGAAACCGAGACCTTCACCCGGATCAAGAACCCCATCACCCTCCCGATCTACGGGCCGGTCGACAGCGCGCACCTCAACGCCGTGGAGTACGTCTCCAACAGCATCGGCAGCGGCGCCCTGGAGGGAACGAGCGCGGCGAGTCCGTCGACCGCCGTCAACTTCGCCGGCAACGGCCTGGTCTCGCTCTACCTCAAGGCCCCCCCCGGCAGCCTGGGCGCCACGGTGAAGTACTACCGGGTGACCTATTACCCGCTCGAGGCGGACCTCAGCAACCTGGCGGCGGCCACCCCCATCTCGACCGAGATCGGCGAGGGCATCCCGGTCAACCCGATCGAACGCACCCTGGCGCTCCCCGCCCTGATCCAGGCAGCGACCAACACCCGCTCGGGCCCCCTGGGTCGCGTGGACCTCACCCTCGTGGCCCCGGAAGCGAGCATGAGCGCCTACGTCCGTGCGAAGTCCGAGCTCAAGGCCTACGTGGAGCTGCTCGATTCGAGCCGCAACGCCATCATGAGCCGCGACGCCACCATCTCGACCACGGTGACCATCCGCTTCAAGGAGTAGGGCTCATCCG
>DATNQI010000030.1 GCA_036704125.1 Pantanalinema sp.
CACCGCCATGAACAAGCTCATGCTTCGCGGCCTCTTCGCTGCCGCTCTCACCTTCGGCACCCTCTCGCTGACGGCCTGCCCCGCCCCCTACACCCTCCCCACCACCGCGGGCGCGGAGCTGAAGGAAGACTTCTGGCAGTCCTACTTCCCCGACTTCAAGCAGGACATGAGCTGGACCTACAAGATGACGGTCACGACCGGCGCCGGCACCGGCGAGGGCGAGATGACCATGAAGGTCACCGCGCTCAAGGATGGCGTCGCGACCGTCGTGACGACCGGCAAGGTCGGCGAGACGGCCATCACCGAGTCGACCACGACCATGAGCAAGAAGGGTCCGAGCGGCGCGAGCTCGGGCGCCAAGTACGAGAAGACCGAGACCATTACGGTTCCTGCCGGCGAGTTCAAGGATGCCGTCAAGACCAGCTACGCCGACAGCGGCGCCACCAGCTACATGTGGATTGCCAAGGGCGTGGGCATCGTGAAGATCACCACCGGCGGCGATGCCACCACGTCCACGGAGCTCAAGAGCAAGTCGTTCTAAAACGGGCGAGGCTTCTCGCCTCATCCATCCCCTCGCGTTCGGCCGGCGGCATCCCCGCCGGCCGATGCCATGGAGGCGCCGCTTTCTTGCTCAGAGCGCCGGGTCTGGTGTAAGATGAGGCATTCTTCATGTGGTCTCTCGCATCGGGACGGCCTCCCATCAGCCGCTCAGCAGCAAGGAAACTTCCGAAAGTGGAAATGACGCGGACCAACGCACGCGACGAAGCCCAGCGCCACGCCAACCGCAAGCGCGAGGGCATGCTCATCGTGATCTCCGGCCCCTCGGGCGTCGGCAAGGGGACCCTGGTCAAGGCCCTCAGCGCCCAGACGCCCGGTCTCAACCTCTCGGTCTCGGTGACGACCCGCGCGCCGCGCCAGGGCGAGGAAGAAGGCAAGCACTACTTCTTCCGTACCGAGGAGCAGTTCCAGGAGATGGTCGAGAAGGGCGAGCTGCTCGAGTACGCCCAGTTCGTCAGCGGCCTCTACTACGGCACGCCCCGCGCCTACGTCGAGGAGCAGATCCGCAACGGCCAGGACGTGATCCTCGAGATCGACGTCAAGGGCGCGATCCAGGTCAAGGAGCGCTGGCCCCACGGGGTCTACGTCTTCCTGCTGCCGCCCACCATGGAGGAGCTGGAGGCGCGTCTGGTCAAGCGCCAGACCGAGGCGGCCGAGGCCATCCGCCAGCGCCTTTCGGTCGCGGTGGACGAACTCAACTTCCTTCCGCTCTACGATTATCAGGTGGTCAACGACGACCTCGCCAAGGCCGCCGACAAGCTTCAGGCGATCATCTCCGCCGAACGGTGCCGCGTCAGCCGGCACCTCTCGCACTAGCCCGGGCGCCCGCCGCTCACTCAGAAAGGTCCCATCATGCACAGCGAACTCCTGGCCTCCTGCGACAACAAGTACGAGCTGGTCCTCGACGTCGCCCGCCGCGCCAAGCACCTCAAGGACGACATCCAGCGCGACGGCAGCATCGAGGTCAACAAGCCCATCCCCCTGGCCATCCAGGAGATGGTCCACGAGGGCAAGGCCACCGAAGGCGGCCAAGAAGGTTAACGCCATGCCCGTCCTGCTCCTCGGAGTCTCGGGCGGGATCGCCGTCTATAAAGCCGTCGAGCTGACCTCCCTGCTGCGCAAGCGCGGCTGGGAGGTTCGCGTCGTCATGACCGAGAACGCGACCCGCTTCGTCACGCCCCTGACCTTCCAGACCATGTCCCGCCACCGGGTCCACCTCGACCAGTTCGCCCTCGGCCAGGACTGGCAGGTCGAGCACATCGACCTGGTCAAGGGCGTGGACCTCGCGGCGGTGGTGCCGGCCTCGGCAAACGGCCTCGCGAAGCTCGCCCACGGCATCGCCGACGACCTGCTCTCGACGACCCTGCTCGCGCTGCGCTGCCCCCTTCTGGTCGCCCCCGCGATGAACACCGCCATGTGGGAGCACCCCGCGACGCGCGCGAACCGCGAGACGCTGCTCGCGCGAGGCGTGCAGGTGATCGCGCCGCAGGGCGCGGGTGAGCTCGCCTGCGGCGACGTGGGGGCGGGCAAGCTCGCGACGGTCGAGGACATCGCCGAGGCCCTCGAAGCCGCCCTGCGGCGTGGGGAGTCCCTTGCGGGCCGCCGGGTTCTGGTGACGGCGGGCGGCACCCGCGAGCCCATCGATCCGGTGCGCTACGTGGGCAACCGATCCAGCGGCAAGATGGGCCATGCGATCGCCCAGGCCGCGCAAGAGCGAGGCGCCGAGGTCACCCTGGTGACCACCGCGCGCTTGGGCGCGCCGGCAGGCGTCGAGGTCGTGAGCGTCGCGACCGCCTCCGAGCTGCTGAGCGCGGTCGAGCAGCGCTTCGAGGCGGCGGACGTGCTGGTGATGGCCGCCGCCGTCGCGGATTACCGCCCGATCGAGGCCGCCCCCTCCAAGATCAAGAAGACGAGCGATCGCCTCGTCATCGAGCTCGTGCCCACGGTGGACGTGCTCACGCGGCTCGCGCCGCGCAAGCGCGCCGACCAGCTGGTGGTCGGCTTCGCCGCCGAGACCGACGACGTGCTGGGCTACGCGGCCGGCAAGCTCGCGCGCAAGGGCCTGGATCTCATCGTCGCCAACGACGTGTCGCGCGCGGACATCGGCTTCGAGTCCGACGCCAATGCCGTGAGCGTCCTCGACGCCTCGGGCGTCGTCCTCGAGGTGGAGCGGGCCCCCAAGGCGGTGGTCGCCGGGCGCATCCTGGACGTGGTCGCCGACCGCCTGAACCGCCCCTGATCCCATGGAGCCTCAGCCGAATCCGCCGAGCGACGTCTACGCGGACGTCCTGATCGACTCGATCCCCCTGGCGCAGCAGCGGCCCTACACCTACCGGGTGCCCGGAGCCATGCGCGAGAGGGTAAGGGTCGGCAGCGCGGTCGTGGTGCCCTTCGGGCCGCGCCAGCGCGTGAGCGGGTACGTGGTCGCCTACCCGGCGCGGGCCCCCGAGGGACCGGCGCGCGAGATCCGCGAGCTGCTGGGCGACACGGTCGTGCCGCCCGCCCTCCAGCGATTGTTCCAGTGGGTCGCGGACTACTACCTCTGCACCGTCGCCCAGGTCTACCAGATGGCCCTGCCGCGCGGCACCCTCAACGGCGCGGTCAAGGAGAAGACCCAGCTGGTGGTGACGCTTCAGGACGGCCTGAGCAGCGATCTCTCCAAGCGCCAGATGCAGGTGGTCGGCGTCCTCACCGGCGCAGGCGGCCAGATGACCCTCGCGGATCTGGTGCGCGCGGCCCAGACCACTCCCGGGCTCTTGCGGGCCCTCGAGGCCAAGGGGGCGATCGCGATCGCCTCCCAGCGGATCTGGCGCGCGCCTGAGCTGCCGAACGCCGCGCTCGGCACCGTGCTCGAGCCCACCGCCGAGCAGGCCGAAGCGATCGCGGCGATCCAGGCCGGGGAGCCGGGCGAGGTCTTCCTGCTGCACGGGGTCACCGGCAGCGGCAAGACCGAGGTCTACCTTCGCACCATCGCCGATACCCTGGCGCGGCGCGAGCAGGCGCTGGTGCTGGTGCCCGAGATCGCCCTGACCCCCCAGACCGTCGCGCGCTTCAGGGCGCGCTTCGGCGATCGCATCGCCGTCCTTCACAGTGCCCTCGGCGAGGGGGAGCGCTTCGACGAGTGGCAGCGCCTGCGCAACGGGGACGCCCAGGTGGGGATCGGGGCGCGCTCGGCCGTCTTCGCGCCGCTTTCCAGGCTGGGCCTCGTCATCCTCGACGAGGAGCACGAGGGCTCCTACAAGCAGGACAACGCCCCGCGCTACCACGCCCGCGACGTGGCCCTCCAGCGCGCCGCCTTCGAGGGCGCCCGGGTGGTGCTCGGCAGCGCAACCCCCTCGGTCGAGTCGTACCACCGGGCCGAGCGGGGCGACTATCGCCTGCTCACGCTCAGCTGCCGGGTGAACGAGCGAGCCCTGCCGCCGGTCGAGGTGGTGGACATGCGCGCCGAGCTCGAGGCGGGCCACCGCTCCATCTTCAGCCGCTCGCTCACCGCCGCGCTCCACGAGCACCTGGGGCGAGGCGAGCAGGCCATCCTGCTCATCAACCGGCGCGGCTACTCCTCGTTCGTCATGTGTCGCAGCTGCGGGGAGCCGGTGCGGTGTCCCAACTGCTCGGTGTCGCTGACCTACCACAAGGCGGGCGAGGCCCTGCGCTGCCACTACTGCGACCACCACGCCGCCCCTCCCGAGCGCTGTCCGAGCTGCAAGAGCCCCTACATCAAGCACTTCGGCGCGGGCACCCAGCAGGTGGCCGAGGCGGCCGCCGCCCTCTTGCCCGAGGCGCGGATCATCCGTCTCGACCGGGACACGACCACCCGCAAGGGCTCCCACCAGCGCATCCTGGGCGCCTTCGCCGCGGGCGACGCCGACGTGCTCATCGGCACCCAGATGGTCGCCAAGGGCCTCGACCTTCAGCGAGTCTCCCTCGTCGGGGTCATGGCGGCGGACGCCTCCCTCAACCTCCCGGACTTCCGCGCGGCCGAGCGATCCTTCCAGCTCCTGACCCAGGTGGCGGGGCGCGCGGGGCGCGGCGAGATCCCCGGCAGGGTCATCGTCCAGACCTACGCCCCCGACCATCCCAGCGTGCGCGCCGCCCAGGCCCACGACTTCGCCGCCTTCTACGGCCGCGAGATCGCCGAGCGCGAGGAGCTGCGCTACCCGCCCTTCCAGCACCTGATCAACGTGGTGGTGAGCGCCGAGGAGGCGGGTGTCGTCTGGAAGGTCGGCGAGGCCCTCGCGGATCGCCTGCTCGCCTTCCCCGAGCTGATGGCGCTGGGGCCCGCGGAAGCCCCGATCTTCCAGCTGCGCGGCCGCTACCGCGTCCAGGTGCTGATCAAGACGCCGGATCTGGCGTACGCCCGCAACGCCCTGCGCGAGGCCGTGCGGCAGCTGGAGCGCCCTCAGGGCCTGCGCCTTGCGATCGACGTCGAGCCGCATTCCTTGCTGTGAGGCGCGATCGCCTCGCTTGCTCGAATTGAAGTGACCGAGGCGAGCCGATCGTGACGCTCACTCGCTGCTTGCCTTATTCGCATCTCGCATTACCATATGGGGCGTGGCCAGCCCTCGAACTGGCCAGGCATGCCGCAAATTCGCCCCATGCCATGCGTCGGACCCCAGCGCACACAGGAAGGTGGGAGCGATGCAGGACCATGACACCCACGAGACCCGGCTCTTGCATGAGCTGCTGAGCGATGTCGCGGGTCCCCAGGCAGGCGAGCTCGACGAGCTGGAGCATCCTCCCCAGCAGGACGATGTCGGCCTTCGCGTGAGCTTCCTCGACGAGGAGGAGCCGCACGAGGAGGAGCCTCATCCCCCCGAGCAGGCCAAGCAGGAGAAGGCCGTGCCGATCTCCGACCCGGTCCACGCCTACCTCAAGGCGATCGGGGCGATCCCGCTGCTCAAGGGCGACGAGGAGCTGCGGATCGCCCGGGCCATGGGCGAGCCCGGCGAGGAGGGGCGAAGGGCGCGCGGCAGGATGATCGAGGCGAATTTGCGATTGGTGGTGAGCGTCGCCAAGAAGTACCTGGGGCGCGGGCTGTCCTTCCTCGATCTGATCCAGGAGGGAAACCTGGGCCTCATTCGCGCGGTCGAGAAGTTCGACTACACCCGCGGCTACAAGTTCTCGACCTACGCGACCTGGTGGATCCGGCAGGCCATCACCCGGGCGCTGGCGGACAAGGCCCGCACCATCCGCATTCCCGTTCACCTGGTCGAGACGATCAATCGCCTGCGCGCCATCTCGCAGCGCCTGACCCAGCGCCTCGGCCGCAAGCCGACCGACGAGGAGATCGCCGCCGAGGCGAACGTGACGGTCGAGAAGATCGCCGACATCAAGAAGATCGTGAAGGACACGATCTCGCTCGAGACCCCGATCGGCAAGGAAGAGGACAGCCGGCTGGGCGACTTCATCATCGACCGGGAGGCGCCGGGCCCCGCCACGGCGGTGGCGTCGCTGCTCCTGCAAGAGGAGATCCGCACGCTGCTCGCGAGCCTCTCGGACCGGGAGCGCCAGGTCGTCGAGCTGCGCTTCGGCATCGCGGACGGCAACGTCCACACCCTCGAGGAGATTGGCCGGATCTTCGGCGTCACCCGCGAGCGGGTGCGGCAGATCGAGGGCAAGGCGCTGGCCAAGCTCAAGCACGAGATGTCCGAGCGCCGCATGATCGAGTACATCGAGTAGGGCGAGCCTCGAGCGCGGAGGGGTTCGAAAATTTCTCGAACATATGTGCTTGACTGTAGAACAAGAATTCGATAACCTGGTGCGTATCCCCTGGGAGCGAACGACGGTCATGCCGTCGTGCTGCCAGCAGCATTCCCGACGTTCCATAAAGGAGAGCGCACCAGCATGGCCAAAGAAGTAGCGACGGTGGTCCCCAAGAACAGCGCCAAGGAGATGTCCTCCGAGAAGCGAAAGGCCCTCGATCTCGCCCTCGCCGGCATCGAGAAGCAGTTCGGCAAGGGCTCCATCATGAAGCTCGGGGACAACTCTCGCCTCAATGTGGGCGTCGTCTCGACCGGCATCCTGCCCGTGGACATCGCGCTCGGGGTGGGCGGCCTGCCCAAGGGCCGCGTCGTCGAGATCTACGGCCCCGAGTCGGGCGGCAAGACGACGGTGAGCCTCACGGTCGTCGCCGAGGTCCAGAAGTCGGGCGGGGTCGCGGCCTTCATCGACGCCGAGCACGCCCTGGATCCCCAGTACGCCCGTCGCCTCGGGGTGGACATCGACAACCTGCTGGTCTCGCAGCCCGACACGGGCGAGCAGGCGCTCGAGATCGCGGACGCCCTGGTCAAGTCGTGCGCGGTGGACATCATCGTCGTGGACTCGGTGGCGGCCCTGGTGCCCAAGGCCGAGATCGAGGGCGAGATGGGCGACAGCCACGTGGGCCTGCAGGCCCGCCTGATGAGCCAGGCCCTGCGCAAGCTGACGGCGACCATCGGCAAGAGCAACACCGTCGTCATCTTCATCAACCAGCTGCGCGAGAAGGTCGGCGTCATGTTCGGGAACCCCGAGGTGACCACTGGCGGCCGCGCCCTGCGCTTCTACTCGAGCGTGCGCATCGAGGTGCGCCGCATCGAGACCCTCAAGAAGGACGGCGTCGAGATCGGCAACCGGGTCAAGGCCAAGATCGTCAAGAACAAGGTCAGTCCCCCCTTCCGGGTCTGCGAGTTCGATCTCATGTTCGGCGAGGGCGTCAGCCGCGCCGGCTGCGTCCTGGACATGGCCGTCGAGCACGACATCGTCAAGAAGTCCGGCAGCTGGTTCAGCTACGGCGACAACAAGATCGGCCAGGGCCGTGACGGCGCCAAGAACTTC
>DATNQI010000031.1 GCA_036704125.1 Pantanalinema sp.
GTCAAACTTGCGCGCCGCGCGAGAATTTTTTTCAGGCCTCGCTCAAGAGGGGCTGCAGGGGCTGGGTCAAAGCGGCCCGCTCCAGGGGCAGGGTGAAGCCGGCGGCCGCGAGCGGCATTCGCGCGACGAAGACCGCCCCCTTGCCGGGAGCGCTCTCGACCGAAAGGGAGCCGTGGTGGGCGAGCATCAGTCCCCGCGCGATGGCCAGGCCCAGACCCAGGCCGGACTGGCGCGAGGTGGCCCCCGCGTTGGCCTGGAAGAAGGGCTCGAACAGGTGCGCCACGGCCTCCTGCGAGATCCCGGGGCCGTCGTCCACCACCCGGGTGGCGACCTCGACCCCCTCGCGCGCCACCTCGACCCGGACCTCGGCCCCTTCCGGGGTGTAGCGCGACGCGTTGGAGAGCAGGTTGAGCAGGACCTGCGAGAGGCGCTCGGGGTCCCCGTAGACCGGGGCGAGGTGGTGCGGCAGGACGAGCTCCAGGCGCTGGTGCTTGGCGCTGAAGGCCGGTCGCGCCTGGGCGAGGGCGCCCTTGACGAGCTCGCAGTAGTTCAGAGGCCTGCACGCAAGCTGGAAGCGCCCCTGGCTGACCCGGTGGTAGTCGAGCAGATCGTCCACCAGGCGCTGCATCTGGGCGGTGGCGACCTGGATGCGGTTCACGTAGACGCCCTGGTCCCGGGAGAGAGGCCCGCCCAGGCCGTCCTCGAGGAACTCGGCGAAGGCGAGCACCGAGCTGAGCGGCGTGCGGAGCTCGTGGCTTATCATGCCGAGGAAGTGCGCCACCCGCGCATCGTTGGCCGCCAGGCGCTCGACGAGCGCGGCCTCTCGCTCGCGCTCGCGGCGCCGGTGCGCCAGGCTCGTCACAAGCCAGGTCGCCCCCCCGATCAACGCGCCCGCTAGCCACCATGACATGCCAACCATGTTCGTCTCCGCTTCCGAGGATTGCGCCGAATAAAGTGAGTATAAACTATTCTTAGTAAAAAGTTAATACAACCTCGAGGCTGGGCCTCCGGCGGATCGTCCCGTAGAATGGTCA
Organism: Pantanalinema sp.; assembly: GCA_036704125.1. Classification (NCBI taxonomy): domain Bacteria; kingdom Bacillati; phylum Cyanobacteriota; class Cyanophyceae; order Leptolyngbyales; family Leptolyngbyaceae; genus Pantanalinema; species Pantanalinema sp. Next base: position 1,035 of record DATNQI010000031.1, read on the forward strand.
GACCCTCCCGGCATCGTGAAAGGAGCGCCATGACGGTCTTCGTGGTGAATCCCCGCGCGGCCCAGGGCGCAGCGGGAGCCCGCTGGGCCTCGATGGAGGCCCGCCTGCGCCGCCTCGGCCTCTCGGGGGAGGTCCGCTTCACCGACGGTCCGGGCCACGCCCGGACGCTGGCGGCCCAGGCCCTCGAGGAGGGCGCGCGCCGGATCGTCGCGGTGGGGGGCGACGGCACCGTCAACGAGGTGGTGAACGGCTTCTTCGTAGACGGCCGCCCCATCGCTCCCGAGGCGGCGCTCGGCATCCTGCCGGCCGGCACCGGGGGCGACCTGATCAGGACCCTCGGCATCCCGCGCGACCCCCTGAAAGCCGCCGAGCTGCTGCTGTCGGGAAGAGAGCGCCGGCTGGACGTGGGCCTGGCCGAGCTCGTCGACGACGCGGGCCAGCGCAAAGCGCGCCACTTCGTCAACATCGCCGAGGCCGGGCTCGGCGGGGCCGTGGTCGATCGCATCAACCGAGGCTCCAAGGCCCTGGGCGGCTTCCTGACCTTCCTCGGGGGCACCCTTCACGCCTTCGCCACCTACCGGCCCACGACCATGCGCATCACCTTCGACGACGCTCGCGAGGTCCTCGAGGGGCGCTGCTGGAACGTGGTGGTCGGCAACGGGCGGTACTTCGGCGGGGGCATGCGCGTCCTGCCCGGCGCGCACCCGGACGACGGCCTCCTCGACGTCATGGTGGTGGGGGATCTGCCGCGCGCGGCCCTCTTCGCCAACGTCGTCGCCATCTACCGAGGCACGCACCTCGACCAGCCGGGAGTGACCTGGTGCCGGGCGCGAAAGGTCCGGGTGGAGTGCGCCGAGGCGCAACCGATCGACCTGGACGGCGAGTCGGCGAGGAGCACCGACGCACATTTCAGCATCTTGCCCGGAGTCTTGAGGCTATGCGTTTAGGGATTTCTCAGTTTTTTCTGCTAAGTTTATGATCGTCGACCAGGAAGAGGTGCTCATGAAAGCCCCGATCGCCCCGCTCCCGCCGCGTCTTGCCGGCTTCTCGGCCGAGGACTTCGACGTCTTCTCCATCCCCGACTTCACTGCGCGGATGGAGGCGCTCAAGGCCAGGGTCCGCCCCAAGCTCGAGGCCCTCGGGGCCGCCCTCGCCCCCGAGCTCGGCGCCATGCTGGGCGAGCCGGTCTACCCCCACGTGGCCAAGCACGCCCGCCGGACGGTCAACCCGCCCGACGACACCTGGGTGGCCTGGTCCACCCAGCCGCGCGGCTACAAGGCGCACCCGCACTTCCAGCTCGGCCTCTGGGGCACCCACGTCTTCGCCCAGTTCGCCCTCATCTACGAGAGTCCCCTCAAGGCTCCCTTCGCCGAGCTCGCGCTGGCGGACCTCGCCTGGGTGCGCGAGGCCGTGCCCGGCGCGATGCGCTGGTCCCACGACCACATGCGCCCCTTCGGCGATCGCCACGGCGCCATGGACGACGCGGCGCTCGCGGCCTACTTCGAGCGGGTGGCGCGGGTTTCAAAGGCCGAGGCCCTGTGCGGGATCGACCTGATGCGCGACGAGGTCCAGGCCATGGACGGCGCCGCGCTCGCCGAGGCCGCCATGGAAACCTTCCGGTCCACGCTCGGGCTGTATCGCCTGGCAAAATCTCGGGGTTCGGCCTAGCAGGAAGCTTAAACCCCCGCCGTTACTGCCATCCGTTCCTTGGCATCGTGCGGCATCCTGCGTAATATGGTTAGGATGGAGGTATTCATGGCAGCCGATCGACACACTACGTCCCCCTCGGTGGAGACGATCCTCCGGCGCCTCGACGAGATGGGCCTGCGTAAAGTAGAGTTCGCCCGCCGTCTGGGGGTCAGTCCGGAGTATATCTATCGTATCCTCAACGGGAAGGTGGCGTTCCCGGGCATCCGCGAGACGCTCGAGAAAATGGCCGAGATCCTCGACATCGACCCGACCCGCTTTCCCGAATACGTCCGCTTCCAGGAAGGGCTGTCGCCCTCGGCCCAGAGGGTCTGGGACCGCATGCGCGAGCTGCGCCTGACCCGCGAGGACCTCTACCGCAAGATCGAGGGCCGCATCAGCCGGCCCTACTTCTACGGCATCCTGCGCGGCGACCACCCCTTCCCCACCAACCGCGCCTTCATCCAGCTCTTCTCGACGGCGCTCGGGATGCAGCCCTCGGACTTCCCCGAGTACTCGGTGGCGCGCGAGCACCGCTGGCGCACCGAGGAGATGCGCGACCTGGAGCTGCGCTTCCTCAACCTGCTCTTCGACAAGATGCTCTCGGACCGGGGCTACAGCGACAACCCCATCCAGTTCAACCTCATCAACCCGTCGATGATGGGCCTCTTCCCACAGGACGAGGGCTACTCCCCCGAGCTCAAGACCATCTTCAAGCGCATGGGGCACTGGGGGCTCGGCATCCCCGAGCTCGCCAAGCTCTCGGCGGTGCCCGAAAGCAAGCTCCGCCTGCTCTTCTTCGGCCAGATCACCCCGTCGTCGGTATCCACCGAGATGGAGCGGATCTTCTCGGCGCTGCAGCTCGAGACCGTCACGGCCTGATCCCAACGAAACGAGCCCCCGGCCGCAATGCGGCCGGGGGCTCGTTTCGTTGGGTCTGCTAGCGCCGATCCCCCTGGATCCGCGCGAGGCGCTGGGCGGTGCGCTGGGCCTCGTGGGCGCCGTGGCGATCGCCCATCTCCTCGAGCAGCACCCCCAGGTGCTCGTAGCCCTCGACGAAGCCGGGGTCCAGCTCCAGGGCCTGCCGGTAGGCCTCGGCGGCCTCGTCGAGGCGCCCCAGCTCGTGAAGGGTCGCGGCCAGGTCGTGCCGGGCGATCGCATCGTCCGGGAAGTGGGAGAGGAACGCCTGGTACTCGTCCACGGCCTCCTTGAGGCGGCCCATCTCGGCCAGGAGGTGCGCGACGCTGAAGCGCAGCTCGTGCTCGTCGGGGGTGGCCTCCAGGGCCGCCGTGAGCTGCTTGAGGGCGGCCTTTCGATCGCCCTTGGCCGCCAGGAGGTTGGCGAGGTTGTGGTGGGCGTTGGTGTTGGCGGGGTCGGCGTTGATGGCCAGGCGGTACTCCTTCTCGGCGCCGCGGCGATCGCCCCGGCGCTCGAGGAGCGAGCCCAGGTTGTTGTGGGCGAAGCTGTGCTCGGGGTCCATGCGCAGCACCTCGGCGTACAGCTTGAGGGCCGCCTCCTGGTCGCCGGTCTGCTCCAGGGACCAGGCGAGCTCGAAGCGCGCGTCCACGTCGTCGGCGTCCAGCTCCAGCAGCTGCTTCAGCTCGCGGATGGCCACCTCCCACTCGCCCTGCTGCTCGTAGGCCCAGGCCAGGTGCAGGCGCGCCTCGGTGTCGGCCGGATCGGCCTTGAGGGCGGCGCGCAAGGGGCCGATGGCCTCGGCGAACTCGCCCAGCTCGATGAGGGCGGATCCCAGGTTGTAGAGGGCGTTGAGGTTGCGCGGGTTGGTCGAGAGGGCCTTCTGGTACTCGGCGATCGCCTCGTCGAGACGGCCCTGCTGGAAGCGGATCCAGCCCAGGTGGTTGTGCGCCCACGAGTCGCCGGGCACGCGCCTCAAGAGGCCCCGGATGGCCTCCTCGGCCTCGTCGAGGCGACCCAGCTGCTCCAGGGCCCAGGCCAGGTGGCTGCGCGCGTCGACGTCCTGGGGGTCGAGCGAAAGGGCGCGCTCGAAGAGAGGCACCGCGCCCTCGAGGTCCTCGCGGCTCGCCACGATCATCCCGCGCATGCGGTAGCTGGGCGCGTGGTCCGGGGCGATGGCGAGCGCCTCCTGCACCCGGGCCTCGGCCCGGGCGTCGTCGCCCTTCAGGTGCTCGCGGTGAGCCTCGAGCACGATCTGATCCGCCTGCTCCCTGAGCTTCTCGCGCTCCTCGACCTGCTGGGCGATGCGGGTCTGGAGCTGGGCGCTGGCAGTCTTGTTGAGGCACGAGAGGGCCATGGCCAGGTCGTGGTGGGGCAAGGACCAGTCGGGCCTCGCCTCGATGGCCTTGCGGAAGGCCTCGCACGCCTGCTCGAAGCTGCCCTTCTCGAACAGGATGGCGCCGATTCCCTGGTGCGCGACGGCGTTCTCGGGGTCGAGGAAGAGGGCCTGCTTGAAGGTGCTGGCGGCCCCGTCGAGGTTGCCCGCGAAGAAGAGCATGGTGCCGAGCTCCACGTGGTTCTGCACGTTCTCGGGGTCGAGCGAGAGGCCCTTGCGCTGGGCGGTGATGGCCTCACTCAGCTGGCCCTGCGTCTCCAGGGCCCAGGCGAGCCCGAAGTAGGCGTCGGCGTAGTCGGGGTCGCTCTCGATCGCCTCGCGGTACTCCTTGATGGCCCCCGGCACGTTGTCCTTCTCGGCGAGGACCTCGCCCAGCAGGTAGTGCGACTCGGCGTGGCGCGGGTCGCGCTTGAGCGCGAGGCGCAGGGCGAAGACCGCGTCGCTGAGCTGGCCCCGCTCGAGGTAGTCGCCGCCGAGGCGGGCGAGCTCTTCGGGAGTCGCGTCCGCCGAGGGGGTGCCGAGGGGGCCCTGACCGGGAATGAAGGGGGTACGGTGCTTGGGTGCCATGCGCCCATGATACCAGAGTTGAGGCGTTCGAGGCGCGCTGGCGCCTGCTCGCTGCCTCTGGTAGAATCGCCCTCGCCCCCGCTTGGAAACGGGGAGGCGCGAAGGAGACGGACATGTCGGATGCGGTCGAGAACATGGTGAACGAGCGGCAATGGGCGGTGGTCGGCGCTTCCAATGCCCACCACAAGTTCGGACGGCGCATCTTCGACCGCCTCAAGGCCAACGGCTACGAGGTCTACGCGGTGAACCCCAACGAGCCGAACGGCCTCGACGACGGCTCGCCCACCTACCCCAGCGTCAAGGCCCTGCCCATCGTCCCTGCGGTGGTGGACGTGGTGGTCCCGCCCAGCCAGGCCCGGCAGGTGATCGACGACTGCCTGGAGAAGGGGGTTTCGCAGATCTGGTTCCAGCCGGGGGCCGAGGACACCGAGGCCATCCGATACGCCGAGAGCCGGGGGATGACGGTCCTCTGGGGCGGCCCATGCGCCATGGTCGAAGCCAGGCGCTGGTAGACGAGGGAAAGACGATGCAACGCACCGAACAAGAACTTGAGCTCCTCGGCCAGCGGCTTCTGGCCACCGGCAGCAAGCTCTGCCCCGACTGCAGCCAGCCGACCCTACAGGTCCTCTTCGACGCCAACTACCTCAAGATCCGCTGCAGCGCCTGCACCTTCAAGATCGAGGACTACTTCGGGGGCTGATGCCCGCGAAAGACGAAGACCGCGGCCCCCGATGGGTGGCCGCGGTCTTCGCGCGAGGCGAAACTAGCGCTCGACGATGAGGCCCGTGCCCATGCCGCCGCCGATGCAGAGGCTGGCGAGGCCGTACTTGCCCTCGCGCCGCTTCAGCTCGTGCAGCAGGGTGACGACGATGCGGGCGCCCGAGGCGCCGATCGGGTGGCCGAGGGCGATCGCCCCGCCGTTGACGTTGGTCTTGTCCATGTCGGAGGAGAGCTCCTTGGCCACCCCGAGGCTCTGGGCCGCGAAGGCCTCGTTGAGCTCGATGAAGTCCATGTCGGCCATGGTCAGGCCCGACTTCGAGAGCATCTTCTTGACCGTGGGCACCGGGCCCATGCCCATGACCGAGGGGTCGACCCCGCCCGAGGCGTAGGCGACGACCGTGGCGAGCGGCTTGATGCCGAGCTCCTTGGCCTTCTCTTCGCTCATCAGGACCACCGCCGCCGCGCCGTCGTTGATGCCCGAGGCGTTGCCCGCGGTCACCGTGCCGCCGTCCTTCTTGAAGGCGGGGCGCAGCTTGGCGAGGGCCTCGAGGGTGGTGCCGTGCTTGGGGTACTCATCCTGGGAGACGACCTTGGGGTCGCCCTTGCGCTGGGGAATCGAGACCGGGGCGATCTCGTCGGCGAAGCGATCGGCCTTCATGGCCGCCTCGGCCTTCTGCTGCGAGGCGAGCGCGAACTGGTCCTGCTCCTCGCGCGAGAGGCTGTACTGCTCGGCGATGTTCTCGGCGGTGACGCCCATGTGGTAGTCGTTGACCGCGCACTGGAGGCCGTCGGCGATCATGGTGTCGAGGAGCTGGGTGGTGCCCATGCGAGCGCCCCAGCGGGCGCCGGGCATGACGTAGGGGGCCTGGCTCATGTTCTCCATGCCGCCCGCGACCACCACGTCGGCGTCGCCCAGGAGGATGGCCTGGACGCCCAGGCTGATCGACTTGAGGCCCGAGCCGCACAGCTTGTTGATGGTGGTGGCGGGCACCTCGACCGGCAAGCCGGCCTTGAGCGCCGCCTGGCGCGCGGGGCCCTGGCCGAGACCGGCCTGGAGGACGTTACCCATGATGACCTCGTCGACCGCCTCGGCAGAGACGCCCGCGGCCTTGAGAGCCTCCTTGATCACGTGGGCGCCCAGGTCCACGGCGCTGACTTCCTTGAACGCCCCGCCGAACGACCCGATCGGGGTCCGGACGGCGCTGGCGATGACGACTTTACGCATGGGATTCCTTTCGTAACAAGACAGAACGCGATCGCCCGTTGACGGGCCGGATCGCCCTTCATAGGATAGCCCCAAACCCATCGGCAAGATAGGGAGGGACCAGATGGATCTCGAGCGCTCGAAAGCCCCCAACCTCCTGACGATCCTGGTGGCCCTCGCCCTGATCGCCGCCCCGATCGTCATGGGGGCATGGGACCAGCCCGGCGTCTTCTGGAGCGACGTGATCGCGGGCCTGGTCGTGGCCGGCCTGGCCGCCGGGCGGCTGGTGGCGGGGCCACGCCTGCTCTCGTGGCTCAGCGGCCTCCTGGGGCTCTACCTGATCGTCTTGCCCCTGATAACGGACCTGGGCGCTCGTAGCGTGCTCGGGGTGCTCAACACCCTGTGCGGGCTTGCGATCGCGGGCTTCTCCGCCTGGTCGCTGTTCCAGCCCTTCGAGGAGGCCCCCACCGGCGAGCCGATCTTCAAGAGCGCGGCGGACCCGCTTGGAGCCAAGCGAGACCGCCGCGATCGAGAAAACTAGGCGAGCACGAGCTCCTTGAGCCGGGGCGAGACCAGAAGGGGCGCGCCCGTCTTGGCCTTGATCTCGTCCACCGAGACGCCGGGGGCGGTCTCGATGAGGACCAGGCCCTCGGGGGTCACGTCCATCACCGCCAGGTCGGTCACGACCATGTGGACCACGCCCTTGCCGGTCAAGGGCAGGTCGCAGGCCTCGAGGATCTTGTGCTCGCCGTTCTTGCTGACGTGCTCCATGGCGACGACCACGCGCTTGGCGCCGGCCACCAGGTCCATGGCCCCGCCCATGCCCTTGACCATCTTGCCGGGGATCATCCAGTTGGCCAGATCCCCCTTGGCCGAGACCTGCATGGCCCCGAGGATGGTGAGGTCCACGTGGCCGCCGCGGATCATCGCGAAGGAGTCGGCGCTGGAGAAGTAGGCCGAGCCCGGAAGCTCGGTGATGGTCTGCTTGCCCGCGTTGATGAGGTCCGGGTCCTCCTCGCCCTCGAAGGGGAAGGGCCCGATGCCCAAGAGGCCGTTCTCGCTCTGGAGCACGACGTCCATGCCCTCGGGGATGTAGTTGGCCACGAGGGTCGGGATGCCGATGCCGAGGTTGACGTAGTAGCCGTCGCGCAGCTCCTGGGCGATGCGCTGGGCGATCTGGAAGCGATCGAGTGCCATTTCCGAGTCCTCCTCTAGACCGCCGCCGCGGCGCGCGGGCGGGTCGTGCGCTGCTCGATGCGCTTCTCGTAGTGGGCGCCCAGGATGATGCGCTGGACGTAGATGCTGGGGGTGTGGATCTGGTCAGGGTCGAAGGTGCCGACCTCGACCAGCTCCTCGACCTCGGCGATGGTCACGGCGCCTGCGGTCGCCATCATGGGGTTGAAGTTGCGGGCGGTCTTGCGGTAGACCAGGTTGCCCATGGTGTCCGCGCGCCACGCCTTGACGATGGAGAGGTCCGCCTTGAGGGGAGCCTCGAGGACGTACTCGTGGCCGTCGATGACGCGGGTCTCCTTGCCCTCGGCGACCTTGGTGCCGACGCCGGTGCGGGTGAAGAAGCCGCCGATGCCGGCCCCGCCCGCGCGGATGCGCTCGGCGAGGGTGCCCTGGGGCACCAGCTCGACCTCGAGCTCGCCGCTGAGGAACTGGCGCTCGAAGGTCTTGTTCTCGCCGACGTAGCTCGAGATCATCTTCCTGATCTGGCGGGTCTGGAGCAGCAAGCCGAGGCCGAAATCGTCGACCCCGGCGTTGTTCGAGATGAAGGTCAGGTCCTTGACCCTGGAATCCCGGATCGCGAGGATCAGGTTCTCGGGAATGCCGCAGAGGCCGAAGCCCCCGGCCATGATCGTCATGCCGTCGCGCAGGAGACCCGTGAGGGCTTCCGGCGCGTTGGCGTGCACCTTGTTCATAGTAGGGCGTCTCCTTGGATGGGCGCGTCTCGTTGAACGAGAAAGGCGAAAAGGGCGACTTTAAATCAAGGTTATACCATGGATGGCGTCCCGCGGCCCGAGGCGGCGGGCCACGTCCAGCCCCTCGATCACCTGCCCGATGACGGTGCCGGGAAAGCCCGCCCCGTCCTCCTTGACGATGCCGTAGCGGTGACGGACGAAAGCGGGGGTCGCGTCCTGGCTGAAGGCGCGATCCATCACCAGGGCGCCGGCCAACTGGGGCAGGCGGTTGTGGTCGAAGGTGGTGGGCATCAGGGCGTAGGAGTGGGTGCCCGAGCCGTTGTCCACGTCGGTGTCGGGAGCGCCGAGCTGCACGTAGCTCGAAGCGATCCGCCAGAAGCCCTCGGAGGTGAAGGTGCCGAAGTCCACCTCCTTGAGGAAGTGGCGGGTGTAGCTCGGCGCCTCGGCCGGGAACAGCACCACCGTGATGGCCCCCTGGGTGGTCGAGATGCGCAGGCGCGCGCCGAGGGCCAGCGGATGCCCCGCCGCCTTCTCGAGGGCGCTCGGCAACGCGACGCTCGGGTCCGGCGTCGCCGGCAAGGGATCGGGGACCGGCCCCCGCTTGACGTAGAGCGGGGAGGCCGCGACCACCCCCGCCAGGACCAGCATCAGCCAGGGAACGGCCATTGGAGCCTCCTTGAAGGGGAAGACGAGAGACGCCGCCTTCTCGATCCTAGAGGGCCGAAGCGGGGATGGCATCGTGCGTTTGCGCCCATGACCTTCGTTGACGCCCCGGCGAGGCGCGGCGTACACTGGCGAACATGTTTATCGATCGTGCAACCATCAAGGTCAAAAGCGGCGCCGGAGGTAACGGCGCCGTCGCGTTCCGCCGCGAGAAGTACGTCCCCCACGGCGGCCCGTCGGGCGGCGACGGGGGGAACGGCGGCTCGGTCATCCTGAGCGCCACCGAGGACCTCCAGACCCTCCTCGACTTCCGCTACAAGAAGGACTTCACCGCCGAGCCCGGGGGCAAGGGCGAGAACAAGAACATGACGGGCAAGAATGCGCCCGACCTCGTGATCAAGGTCCCCTGCGGCACCGTCATCTACGACGCCGACACCGGCGCGCTGCTCGCGGACCTGAGCCATGCGGGCGACTCCTACGTCGCGGCCCAGGGCGGCAAGGGCGGCCGCGGCAACCAGCACTTCGCCACCCCCACCAACCGTGCTCCCCAGTACGCCGAGCCGGGCGGATCGGACGCCGCCCGGACCCTGCGCCTGGAGCTCAAGCTCCTGGCCGACGTGGGCCTGGTGGGGCTGCCCAACGCGGGCAAGTCCACCCTGATCTCGGTGATCTCGGCGGCCAAGCCCAAGATCGCGGACTACCCGTTCACCACCCTGCAGCCCCAGCTGGGCGTCGTGCAGTTCCCGGACGGCGACCAGGTGGTGGTGGCCGACATCCCGGGCCTGATCGAGGGCGCCCACACCGGGGCGGGGCTCGGCCACGAGTTCCTGCGCCACGTGGAGCGCACCCGGATCCTCCTGCACGTGCTTGACGCCTCGGGCGGCCCCGAGGGCCGCGACCCGCTCAAGGACTGGGAGACGATCAACGCCGAGCTCCAGAAGTACTCGCCCGAGCTGGCCGAGCGCCCCATGGTCGCGGTGCTCAACAAGCTGGATCTGCCCGAGGCCCAGGAGAACCTTCCCCGGCTGACCTCGGCCCTCGAGGCCCAGGGCTGCCCGATCTTCCAGATCTCGGCGGCGACCCGCGAGGGCCTCACGCCCCTGCTCAACTTCGTCCGGCACCGGGTCCGCGAGCTGCCGCCGCCGCCCAGCTTCCTGCCCACCCCGCAGGAGGCCCCCAAGCCCATCAGCAAGACCTTCACCATCAGCAAGCAGAACGGGGTCTACGTGGTGCAGGGCGAGCAGATCGAGCGACTGCTCGAGCTGACCAACATGGAGAGCCCCGAGTCCCTGCTCAAGCTGCAGCGCGCCTGGACCCGCCTCGGCCTGACCGACGCCCTGGTCGCCCACGGCATCCAGGACGGCGACACGGTGCGGATCGGCAGCCTCGAGTTCGACTTCGTCGTCTAGGCCTCGAGCGCCTGGGGCCGGAACCATGGAGCGGATCCTCGTCGTGAAGGTCGGGACCAGCACGGTCGCGACGGCAACCGGTCTCAACGGCAAGGCGCTCATGCGCCTTGCCGGCGCCGTCTCGGACCTGGCCGATCGCGGCTGGCGCACCGTCATCGTCACCTCGGGGGCGGTGGGGGCGGGCCGGGCCCGGCTCGGGATGGCCGAGCGGCCCCGCACCATCGCGGCCAAGCAGGCCGCGGCCTCGGTGGGCCAGGGCCTCCTGATGCACGCCTACGAGACCTTCCTCGCGCCCCTGGGCCTCGCGAGCGCGCAGCTGCTCCTGACCCGGGCGGATCTCTCCGACCGGCAGCGCTACCTGAACGCCTCCAACACGCTTCGGGCCCTTCTGGACCACGACGTGCGGGTGGTGCCCGTCATCAACGAGAACGACTCGGTGGCCATCGACGAGCTGAAGTTCGGGGACAACGACACCCTCTCGGCACTGGTCGCCCAGCTGGTGGACGCGGACTGGCTCGCGATCCTCTCGGACGTGGACGGCCTCTACGACAAGAACCCCGGCAAGCATCCCGACGCCACCCTCATCCCCGAGGTCCCCGAGCTGACCCCCGAGATCGAGGCGCTCGCGGGGGGCGCGGGCTCGGACGTCGGCACCGGGGGCATGGTGACCAAGCTCGCCGCCGCGCGGATCGCGACCGCGTCGGGCATCCCCATGGCCCTCATGTCGGGGCAGGCCCCCGCCCGGCTCGTCGATCTCTGCGAGGGGCGCGCGGTGCGCGGCACGATCTTCCGGGCCCGCGAGGACCGGCTGGAGGCGCGCAAGCGCTGGCTCGCCTTCGGGATGGCCGTCAAGGGCGTGCTGAGCCTGGACGAAGGGGCCGTGCGCGCCCTGGTCCAGGGGAACAAGAGCCTCTTGCCCACGGGCGTCACCGGGGTGGAGGGCGACTTCTTGCCGGGCGAGACGGTCTCGCTGCGCGATGGGGCCGGCCGGGAGCTGGGGCGCGGGATCGCGAACTACGGCGCCACCGAGCTGCACCGCATCCAGGGCCGCAAGAGCTCGGAGGTCGAGAAAATTCTCGGCTTCAAGGTCGCCGACGAGGTGATCCACCGCGACAACCTCGTCGTCCTCTGAGTTTCCCGCCCTCACTGCAACCGGATGATCTTGTCGATGACGCCGCTGTAGCCGGAGTCGGTCACGTAGAGCTGCCCGCTCGGCGCCAGGGCGATTGACTGAGCCAGCTTGAAGCCGATCGCGGTGGTCAGGACGGTGCCGCCCGGGAGGATCTTGACCACCTTGTCGTTGCCCCGCGCCACCACGTACACGTTGCCGAAGGGGTCCACCGTGAGGCCGGCCGCGCCTGTGAGGCCCGACGCGATCAGCGTGGGCAGGCCGTTCACCAGCTTGTAGACCTTGCCGGCGCCGGTGGCGGTGTAGTAGAGCGCTCCAGCCGCGTCCAGGACCACCCCCTCGCCGCTGTTGGTGGTGCTGGCCACCACCGTCGTCGAGGACGTGGCGCCGGGGGGGAACTTGAAGATCTTGCTGTTCCCGGAGCTTGCGACGTAGACGTTGCCCGCGGCGTCCACCGCCACGCCCTTGGGGTTGGAGAGGCCCGTCAACGTTCGTTCGAGCGTCCCGCTCGCCGAGAAGACCAGGACGCTGTCACCACCGAGGGTCGTGACGTACAGGTTGTTGGCGGCATCCACCGCGAGCCCACGCGGATTGGCGATGGCGAGGTCCGAGTAGGTGGCTTGCAGGGCTCCGCTCGCGTCGTACTTCTTGACCTGGTTGAGGGCCGACTCGGCGACGTAGATGAAGCCGTCCTGGCCCACCGCCACGCCCATCGGCTCCTTGAGGTTGGAGACGAGGTCGGTTTTCACGGCCGGCACGTCGATCGACCCCGGGGCCAGGGCGTCGTCGTTGGTGACGACCAGGGAGGTCGAGGCGGTCGAAACCTGGTTGCCGCCGGCGTCAAAGGAGGTGGCGAGCAGTTGGTAGGTGGTGTTCGGCCGGAGGTTGGACACGGTCACGGTCCGGGAAGCGCTCGCCTGGGTGACGCCGGGGTGGCTGGCCTTCTCGCCCCCGTGCGTCAGGTCGATGAGGTCCAGCGCGGCGTTGGAGGGGCCCAGCAGATTGACCGTCACGCTGGCCTGGCCCGCGAACAGGGTGTCGGCCAGCTTGACGGGAAGGCTCGCGGCAAGGGTCGACTGGTCGTTGTTTCCCACCGCGACGGTGGCGGCGCAGAGGGCATCATCGGTCGAGATCAGCGCGCCGCCGGCATCGAAGGCTCGTGCGAGCACCCGATAGGTGGTGTTGGGGCGGAGGTTGCCGAGCACCGTGGAGCCGCCGAAGTCGATCGGGGCCACCAGGGTCTTTCTCAGCACGTCGGGGTCCGACAGGGTCGTGGGCTGGCCCGTCACGGCCGAGATCGGCGCGAAGGCGCCCGACCCGGTCTCAACCTCCAGGACGAGATCCAGCCGCTTGATGTCGGTTGCTTTCTTGGGGGCGAGGACGGCCTGGATGCGCGAGCCCTCGAACAACCGCGGCGTGACGATCAGGGTCGTGCCCGGCGGCGTCAGGGGCTGAACGTGGGTGCAAGCGGTCGCCAGCGTGAGGAGTGACAAAGCGGTCGGCAAGGTCAAGCGCATCCTGAGTCTCCTTCTGCGTCGATGACTACGTTGGCGAGTGGGTGAATTTCAGGCAGGTAGCGGCTCGCAATCCCGACTGCTTGTCCAGCCGGATCGTGCGCCGCTACCTGCCGCAACGTCAGGAGCAGGTGTCGAGATGGAGGGCAGCCTGGCTAGTTGATGGCCTCGCTGCCCGAGTAGACCAGATCGCCGTTGGTGACGGCGAGACCGGCGGCATTGCTCGTGCCGCTGAAGGTCACGTTCTTGAGCTGGACGGGAACGGCGGGGAGGGCGATCTCGTTATCGACCTCCACCCAGAAGTCCAGCAGCGAGTCGGCGTCCACGCTGATCGGGTCGGAGGTGCCGGCCGTGGCGTAGGCGAAGGCCCGGATCCGGTAAGCGCTGTCGTGAGCAAGGTTGCCGAAGCTGACGGTCTGGCTACCGATGGGGCCCGCGATGTCCTTGGAGGCCTTCTCGTTCTCGGTGGCGCCGTCCATCTTGTAGAGCTTGAGGGTCAGGTGGTCGATGCTCGCGGCGGTCAACGGATTGACGACGGCCTGGGTGGTGCGCTCACCCGCGATGACGCGGGGGCTGATCGTCACGCTGGCATTCCCGACAGGGGAGCCGGCTGGGGCCGCATGGCAGGCGGTCAAGAGCGCGACGAGGGCGAGCGAACCGATGATTTTCTTCATGACGTCTCCTTTTTCGATGAAGGGATGTTGTTGGGAAGTTGGGGAGCAGGCCTCACCCTAACGCGGTCGACCCTTGCTTGCCCGGTACTTGTTGACCCGTTTTTATTGGTCAAATTCGCCGAACGCAAACCGGCCCAGGAACCACGCGGTCCTCGCCGTTGAAGGACGGGAGGCCCGACATCCTTTAGACGATCGGCCGTGGTGCGAGCGCCCTCCGATTAGATAAGGTGCGAGCAAGGATTCGTTCGGAGCGAGCGCGATGCGCTCGAACGCACTCGAACGCAAAGGAGTGGGGCGATGCCTAGGAAATGCATGATGTCGATGGCGCTCGCCTCGGCCCTGCTGCTGAGCGCCTGCGGATCGGCCCAGCCCTCGGTGGAGGGCAACGCCAAGGACGAGCCAGGCTTCACCGTGCGGCTCGACCTCGCCGTCACCCCGGGCAGCTACCGCTCCCAGGCCACCGCGCCTCCGAACACCTCGGCGAGCATCCACCACCTGGTGGTCAAGCTCTTCCGGGTGCAGGGCAACAAAGAGGTTCCCATCGAGGAGAAGGGGCAGCCCATCACCGCGGACGTCTCCGGCGCCGCGCTGCAATCGCCCGTCTTCCTCACCCTGAAGAAGGAGACGGACTTCCGCGCCAGGGCGTACGCCTACCGCTCCGCCGGCCTTTCTCCCAGCGACCTGATCAGCGACCAGGCGGCCTTCGTGGACGTGCCGAAGGCCAAGCGCGAAGCGAGCGTGCAGGCGACCCTCCCCGTCCCGCTCGTCGACGTCGCCTTCCAGGGCCAAGGCACGGCTGCGTTCGTCGTGCGCGCCGGCGGCTACGCCACCGCGGGCCCCGAGGTCATCGAGGTCAGCCCCTAGCGCCTCCTTGCCAAGGGAGGGACGACCGCCTAAGATCCAGGCGGGATCCCTGGCTCGAGGAGGCTCCATGACCGTCATGACTCCATCCGTCCGTACCCTCGCCGAGGCCGCCAAGGCGGCCGCCCCAACCCTGGCGCGGGCCTCCTCCGGCGCGCGCGATCGCCTCCTCCACGCCATCGCCGATGGGCTGGTCGCGGCCGAGGCCGGGATCCTCGAGGCCAACGCGCGCGACCTCGAGCGGGGCGCGGCCGAGGGGCTGAGCGCCCCTTTGCTGGATCGCCTCTCGCTCGAGGGGGGCAGGGTCAAGACCATGGCCGACGGCCTGCGCGCGATCACGGCCCTTCCCGACCCCCTCGGCGAGGTGGTGGGAGGCTGGACGCGCCCCAACGGCCTCAAGATCGAGCAGGTCCGCGTGCCCCTGGGGCTGGTGGGCTTCATCTACGAGTCGCGCCCCAACGTCACGATCGAGGCCGCGGGCCTCTGCCTCAAGTCGGGCAACGCCCTCATCCTGCGCGGGGGCAGCGCCGCGCTCGACTCCAACCGGGTCCTGGTGCGGGCCGTCAAGGAGGCGCTCGAGAGCGAGGGCCTCAGTCCCGACCTGGTCCAGGGGGTCGAGCACGCCGAGCGCAGCGCGGTGGACGAGCTGTTGGGCCTCACGGGCCTGCTCGACGTGGTGATCCCGCGCGGCGGGGCGGGCCTCATCCGGCGCGTCGTCGAGAAGGCCCGGGTGCCCGTCATCGAGACCGGCACCGGCAACTGCCACGTCTACGTGGACGCCACGGCCGACGCGGCCATGGCCGAGGCCATCGTCCTGAACGCCAAGTGCCAGCGCACCGGGGTCTGCAACGCCGCCGAGAGCCTCCTGGTGCACGCCTCGCGCTCGGTGGACTGGCTGCCTGGCATGCTCGAGAAGTTGCACGCCGCGGGCGTCGAGATCCGGGGCGACGAGCGGACCGTCGCGGCCTTCCCGCCCGCCAAGGCCGCCACCGACGAGGACTGGGCCACCGAGTTCCTGGACCTCATCCTCTCGGTCAGGGTGGTGGGGTCGCTGGACGAGGCGATCGCCCACATCAACCGGTACGGCACCGGCCACTCGGAGGCGATCGTGACGAACGACTACGCCAACAGCGAGCGCTTTCTTGCCGAGGTGGACGCGGCGGCCGTCTACGTCAACGCCTCCACCCGCTTCACCGACGGGGGCGAGTTCGGCTTCGGCGCCGAGGTCGGCATCTCGACCCAGAAGCTTCACGCCCGCGGCCCCATGGGCCTGCGCGAGCTGACCACCACCAAGTACCTGGTGCGGGGCGCGGGGCAGACGCGCTAACCATGACGCGACGCATCGGCATCTTCGGCGGGTCCTTCGACCCCTTCCACCTGGGACACCGGCAGGTGGCCCAGGTGGCCCTCGACGAAGGGGGGCTCGACCACCTGCACGTCGTCCCTGCAAGGGTCTCGCCCCACAAGCAGCACGTGCCTCCTGCTCCCGGCGAGGAGCGCTACCTGATGGCGGTGCTCGGCACCCTCGACGAGCCCCGGATCACCGTCGAGCGCTGGGAGCTCTCGCGGCACGGGCCCTCCTACGCCTACGACACCGTCGTGCACGTCCGCGAGCGCGAAGGCCCCGAGGCGGAGCTCTACTGGCTCATCGGCGCGGACAACGTGGGCGCGCTGATGCGCTGGCACCGCGCCGAGGAGCTCATCGCCGCCTGCCGCTTCTGGGTGGTGCCGCGCGCGGGCCTTGCGGGCGACGCGCTGGAGGCCGCCATCGCCGGGGCCCTCCCGGCCGAGCTTCGCGAACGGGTGCGGCCGCTGCCCATGCCCCCCGTCGACGTCTCGAGCACCGAGCTGCGCGAGGAGCTTCAGGCCGGAGCCAGCGTGGCGGATCGCCTCCCGAGGTTGACCGCGCTTTACATGGAGCGCTACAATCTCTATCCGGCAAAAACGGCCGACCATCCGTGCCAACTCCCGCAAGCGGAGCGCCCTTCAAAACGATGATAACGCTGAATTCGACCATCCAGGCCTACCTCGCCGAAACCCTTTCGGCGAAGCGGGTCGCTCATATCCTGCGCGTGGCCGAGACCGCAAGAGAGCTGGCTGCGAGGCACGGGGTGGACGCGGATCGCGCCTACATCGCCGCCATGCTCCACGACGTGGCCCGCGAGACGCCGGGGCACCGGCTGCTCGACGAGTGCCGCAAGCGGGGCGTGGACATCATGCCCATCGACGAGGTCAATCCCATGCCCAGGCTCCACGGCCGCCTGGGGGCGCTCTTGGCCCGCGAGCGCTTCGGGATCGACGACCCCGAGATCCTCGAGGCGATCGCGAGCCACACCCTGGGCCGGGTCGGCATGAGCCCGCTCGAGATGGTCGTCTTCCTCTCCGACTACACCGAACCCGGCCGCGAGGCCCACAACGGGCTCGAGGAGGTGCGCGAGGCCGCTCACGACGACCTCTCGCTAGCCACGCGCCTCGCCATGGATTACACTATTCGACACTTGGTGAACAAACGCCGCTCGCTCCACCCCCAGATGGTGGAGGCGCGCAACTGGATCCTCACCCGCTCCGGCGAGGCTCCGCAACCGGGAGGTTCTTAGTTGATCGACAGCCGCAAACTGGCTGATCTGGCGGCGGAAGCCGCAGATGACAAGAAGGCGAACGCCATCGCCATGATCGATGTGGAGCACGTCTCCAGCATCACCGACTACTTCGTGATCTGCTCGGCCAACACCGGCGTCCAGATCAAGGCCATCGCCGACAACATCGAGAAGAAGCTCGAAGAGGCGGGCCACCTGCCCCTCCACGTCGAGGGCATGCAGGCCGCTCGCTGGATCCTGCTGGACTACGGGGTCCTGGTCGTGCACCTCATGCTCGAGCAGGAGCGCGAGTTCTACGCGCTCGAGAAGCTCTGGAGCCATGGCAAGCGCGTGGAGTGGACGCCCGCTCCGCGCGAGATGCAGCAGAGCGTCTAGCCCTCTAATCCCTTCGCGCCATGATGGCCGTCCGGGGCTTGGCCTCGGACGGCTTTCGCGTCTCTTGCCGCTTGGCGCGATCGGAGATGAAGCCGAGCGCCCCCTTGAGCCCGGCGCTCAGCACCGCGACCTGGAGGACGGCGGGGCGCGCGACCGTCCTGTTGAAGGACAGCACGGTCTCCCCGATGGCAGCAGCGGCCGAGTTGGCCGAATCCACCGCCTTGTCCATCTTGGCGAGCTTGTGGTTGACGTCGGCGACGATCTGGTCGGCCTGGCCCATGCCGTGCTCGGCCTGGCGCAGGACCGCCTCGAGCTGGGGGATGACGGAGGTGCGGAGCTGAGCGATGGCCAGACCGAGCTGCCACAGCACGACCGCAAGCAAGCTACAAACCACGATCACCGCCACGATCAGCACCCCGTAAAGGACGTTCTGAGGGGTCAAGGGGGCCTCCTTTCTGGCGCTTTCGGGACTATTGTACCCGAGAGGCCAAGCTTTGCTCGTTTGCCATGTCGAGCGCCTCGTGACACACTGTGTCACACCCCGTCCCTTCGGGGGTCACCCGTCGCAAGGAGGTCCCATGGCGTTCGAGCACCTGCGCGCGTTCCTGCCCGAGATCCCGCTCTTGACGCAGGTCATCGAGCTGGAGCTCGCGGCCAGCCCCCACGTCGGCCAAAACTCCGACGAGATCCGCAAGGCCCACGACGAGGCCTCGCGCCGCGCCTTCGGCTTCCTCAAGGCCGAGCGCCTTCCCTACGCGGTGGTGAGCCACCCCGAGACGACCGGGACCTGCCCCGACTGCGGCGCAGGGGTGAAGGGGGCGTACTGGGAGCTCAACCACCCGGACGGCAAAGGCGCGAGCATCCCCGCCGTGGCCCTCCACCTGTTCGTCGCCCACGGCAAGACCGAGTGCCGGGAGCCCCTGACCAACCTTTCAGGCTCCGTGATCGGCGTCGACACCCTGCGCCTCGACCTCTCGGCGCTCAAGGAGGTGCTCTCGGGCATCGCCCTTCCCCCCGAGGTCCAAGCCGAACTCGCCCAGGCCTGACGAAAGGAGCATCCCTTGCCCGAAGCCCTCCTTGCGCCCACCGCCGGGCCGCTCGCCACCCTCCTTTCCCGCGCCCACGCCGCGGGGGCCGCCGACGTCCACCTCAAGGCCTTCGAGACGCCCAAGATGGTGCGCTTCGGCGAGGTCCTCCCCATCGACCCCGCCGCCGAGGCCCTCGGCCCGCAAGAAGTCGAGCGCCTGGTCTTCTCGGTGCTTCCGCCCCACTCGGCCGACGCGTTTGGCGCCGAGCTCGAGCTGGACGCGAGCTTCGCGCTCGAGGGGATCGCCCGCTTCCGTCTCAACGTCTACCGCGCCGGCGGCCACCTGGGGGCCGTCATCCGCATCATCCCCGACGAGATCCGCACCATCGAGCAGCTGGGCCTGCCGCCCTCGCTCAAGCGCCTGGTCTTCGAGCGCCAGGGCCTGGTGCTGGTGACCGGCCCCACCGGCTCCGGCAAGACCACCACCCTGGCGGCCCTGGTCGATTGCTTCAACCGCACCCGCGCGGGCCACATCGTGACCATCGAGGACCCGATCGAGGTTCTGCACCCGCCCAAGCGCTGCGTGCTCACCCAGCGCGAGGTCGGGCACGACACCCGGGGCTTCGCGCAGGCCGTCAGGGCCGCCCTGCGCCAGGCCCCCAACGTCATCCTGATCGGCGAGATGCGCGACCGGGAGACCATCGAGATGGCCCTCAAGGCCGCCGAGACGGGCCACCTGGTGCTCTCGACCCTTCACACCAACGACGCGGTGCAGTCGATCCGCCGGATCGTCAACTCCTTCCCCCCGCACGAGCAGGAGCCCATCCGGATCCAGCTCGGCAACGCCCTCAAGGGAACGATCGCCCAGCGCCTCGTCCCGCGCTGCGATCGGCCCGGCCGGGTGCCGGCGCTCGACGTGCTCGTCTGCACGGCCACCGTGCGCGACGCCATCCTCAAGAACCGGCTCGACGACCTCTACGACCTGATCCACAACGGCGCCTACGACGGGATGATGTCCATGAACCAGTCGCTGCTGCACCACTTCAGGAACGGGGTCGTCGACTTCGACACCGCCCTGAGCTACTCGGAGAACCCGGCCCAGCTGCTGGCGCTGGTGCGGGACTCCCTGCGCTCCATCCCGCGCTGAGATGGAGCTGCGAACCGGAGGCGACGCCGACCGCGCGTTCATGCGCGAGGTCCTCGCCATGGTCGCGCTGGCGAGCTACCCTTCCCTCGGCGAACTCGGCCGGCTCACCCTGCGCGATCGCCTCGACGCCCTGCATGCGAGCTACGACGTCCCGCTCAGGCGCTGGTGGATCGCCGAGCGGCAGAAGGAGGCCGTGGGGGGGCTGTGGGCGATCGCGGGCCATCACCCGATCCTCGAGACGCCCGAGGCCCTGATCGTCGCGGTGGGGGTCGTCGAGGCCGCGCGCGGCCAGGGGGTGGGGCGGGCGCTCTTGACCCACGCCCGCGAAGCGCTGAGGGCCGAGGGCTACGACGCCCTCAGGCTCTTCGTCCACCCCGAGAACGCGCCGGCTCGGGCGCTCTACGCCTCGCTCGGCTTCACTTCGAGCACCCTGGAGCTGAGCTGGCGCTGAAGCCCGGGCTTCGACGGAAATATCCGCTGTTTTCACGGGTCCAGGGCCGCGCGAAACAGGAGTATAATCAGAGAAGCGCCACGCGTGACGCGTGGCGCTTCTTTTCTTGTGTTAGAGAGAGAGTACTCAAATGGCAGTCACCATCAGCGCCGCGGGCGCCGGCGGGCGCTTAGGCGGCGACCCGGTCGTCAACGACTTCTCGATCCAGGTCGCGACCGTCAACGGCTCGGGCTCGCAATCCGCCAACCTCGTCCTGCTCCGCTCGATCTTCCGCATGGGGATCCCGGTCAGCGGCAAGAACCTCTTCCCGTCCAACATCGCGGGCTTGCCCACCTGGTTCACGATCCGCGTCAACAAGCACGGCTACATCGCCCGCAAGGCCCAGAACGAGCTGGTCGTCGCGATGAACCCCGAGACCATCGTCCAGGACGAGGCGGCGCTCATGCCGGGGGCCGTCTTCATCTACAACAGCGACCTCAAGTTCACTCCGTCGCGCGCCGACGTGGTCGCCGTCGGCGTGCCCTTCGGCTCGATCGTCGCGAGCACCTGCCAGGAGGCCAAGCTCCGCAAGCTCGTCACCAACATGGTGTACGTGGGCGTGCTGGCGCAGCTGATCGGCATCGAGCTCGACGAGATCGAGGCGGCGCTCTCCAAGCAGTTCAAGGGCAAGCAGAAGGCCGTCGCCCTCAACTTCGACGCCATCAAGGCCGGGGCCGAGTGGGCCAAGGGCAACCTTTCGCTCGAGGTCCCCTACCGCCTGGAGCGCATGGACCGGACCCAGGGCAAGATCATCATCGAGGGCAACCGCGCCGCGGCCCTCGGCTGCCTCTTCGCCGGCACCACCGTGGTCGCGTGGTACCCCATCACCCCCTCGACCTCCCTCTGCGAGAACCTGATCGGCTACCTCGAAGAGCACCGCCTCGATCCCGAGACCGGCAAGGCCACCTTCGGCGCCGTCCAGGCCGAGGACGAGCTGGCGGCCGCGGGCATGGTGTTCGGGGCCGGCTGGGCCGGCGCGCGCGCCATGACCGCCACCTCGGGCCCGGGCATCAGCCTGATGAACGAGATCGTCGGCCTGGCCTACTTCACCGAGCTCCCGGGCGTCATCTTCGACGTGCAGCGGGTGGGGCCCTCGACCGGCCTGCCCACCCGCACCCAGCAGGGCGATCTGCTGGCGCTCTACCACGCCTCGCACGGCGACACCAAGCACCCGGTGCTGATCCCAGCCACCCCGCAGGAGGCCTACGAGTTCGCCTACCAGGCCTTCGACCTGTCCGAGCGCTTCCAGACCCCGGTCTTCGTCATGCTCGATCTCGACCTGGGCATGAACAGCTGGATGGCCGATCCCTTCCCCTACCTGGACAGCCCCCTCGACCGGGGGCCGGTGGTCACGGCCGACGCGCTCTCGCGCCGGGTGGAGGCCGCCCCCGAGGGCGCCAAGCACGATGTGTTCGGGCGCTACCGCGACGTCCTGGGCGACGGCATCCCCGAGCGAACCCTGCCCGGCACCCCGCACCCCCTGGCCGCCTACTTCACCCGCGGCTCGGGCCACACCTCCGAGGCCAAGTACTCCGAGAAGCCGGAGGACTACACCTGGCTGGTCGATCGCCTCGCGCGCAAGCACGAGACCGCCCGCAAGCACGTCCCCTCCCCCGTCGAGGACTGGCGGGGCGCCGAGGTCTCGATCGTCTCCTACGGCACCAGCGAGCACGCCGCCCAGGAGGCGCGCGACCTGCTGGCCGAGCAAGGGATTTCGACCAACTACCTGCGGGTCCGGGCCCTGCCCTTCGCCCAGTCGGTCAAGGAGTTCGTGAAGAAGAGCCGGCGCGTCTACGTGATCGACCAGAACCGCGACGGCCAGATGCACGATCTCCTCAGGCTCGAGATCGACCCGGCCGACGCGCCCAAGATCCGCTCGATCCGCCACTACGACGGGATGTCGCTCGACGCCATGTCGATCGTCGCGCCCGTCCTGGAAATGGAGAAGCACTAAGATGGCGACGACCACTCCGGGCCCCCAGACCAACCGGCTGGGCCTCACCCTCAACGACTACAAGGGCGCGCCGTCCACCCTCTGCGCCGGCTGCGGCCACGACGCCATCACCGGCCAGATCGTGCGCGCCTTCTACGAGATGGGCGTCGAGCCCCACCGGGTCGCGAAGCTCTCGGGCATCGGCTGCTCCAGCAAGACGCCCGCCTACTTCCTCAACAAGGCCCACGGCTTCAACTCGGTCCACGGCCGCATGCCGGCGATCGCCACCGGCACCATGCTCGCCAACCGCCAGCTCATCGCCATCGGGGTCTCGGGCGACGGCGACACGGCCTCGATCGGCATGGGCCAGTTCGTCCACCTCATGCGCCGCAACGTGCCGATGATCTACCTGGTCGAGAACAACGGCGTCTACGGCCTCACCAAGGGCCAGTTCTCGGCGACCGCCGACATCGGCTCGACCCTCAAGACGGGGGTGGCCAACGACCTGCCCCCGGTCGACCTGTGCGCCCTGGCGGTCCAGCTCGGCGCCTCGTTCGTCGCCCGGTCCTTCTCGGGCGATCCCAAGCAGCTGGTGGCCCTGCTCGAGGCCGCCATGGCCCACCGGGGCACGGCCCTCCTGGACGTGATCAGCCCCTGCGTCACCTTCAACAACCACGAAGGCTCGACCAAGAGCTACACCGCGGCCAAGGAGCTGGACATGCCCCTGCACACCCTGGGCTTCATCCCGGCCTTCTCGCCGATCGAGGCCGAGATCGTACCGGGCGAGACCCGCGTGGTCGACATGCACGACGGCTCGAAGGTCACCCTCAAGAACCTTTCGCGCGACTACGACCCGACCAGCCGCGCGGGGGCCATGGCGACCCTGATGGAGTCCAGCGGCAAGGGCGAGTTCCTCACGGGGCTCATCTACGTCAACGAGCAGCAGCCGGACTTCATCTCGGCCCTCAACCTGGTGGACGAGCCGCTCGCCACCCTCCCGGAGGCCAAGGTGCGCCCCGGCAAGGACGTGCTCGACAAGGTGATGGAGAGCCTCAGGTAAGGCGATTTCCCACCCGTGAAAGAGGGAGGCTGGTTTCAGCCTCCCTCTTTCACGACGATGATGGATCGCTTCCAGGTCCGGGGTATAACCTCCAGGATGTCGCCCCCCTCACCTGTGAGGTCGTCCATGTCGTCCCCAGG
>DATNQI010000032.1 GCA_036704125.1 Pantanalinema sp.
GTTCCGCTGATTCGCCCCAGGCGCAGAGTGCCGCCTACTACAAGGCTGCCGAGGGCAAGACCGGTGACGCGTTGCTCAAGGCCCTCAACAAGATCGTCAAGAAGCACGCCGTCCTGAACTACGATGCCGCCCGGGATGAGCTGTTCGCCGACGTCGACGACCCCACCGACACCGATACCGTCACCTGCGTCTACACGGGTCGCGTCATCAAGGGCGTCCATGATCGTGAAACCGCCTACCAGGCGGGCAAGGGCTTCAGCACCGAGCACACCTGGCCGCAGAGCATGGGGGCCAAGACCGAGCCGGCCCGCTCCGACCTGCACCATCTCTTCCCGGTCGATACCCGCATCAACAGCGTGCGTGGCAATTCCCCGTTCGGGAACGTGAAGAATCCGTTGCAGGAGTTCCCCCTCCTGGAAGTCGCCCTCGATCGCGTGAAGACGGGCCTCGATGCGAGCGGGAATCAGGTCTTCGAGCCGCGCAAGGTCCACAAGGGCAACGTGGCCCGCGCCATCTTCTACTTCTACACCAACTACGCCGTCTCCAAGACGGCTGACGTCTGGTTGGACAACTTCCGCGTCGAGCACGATACTCTATTGAAGTGGCATCGCGAGGATCCGGTCGACGCGGACGAGCGTCGGCGGAACGAGGCGATCTACAAGCTGCAGAAGAACCGGAACCCCTTCATCGACCATCCCGAGTACGTGGAGGCGATCGGAGCGTTTCCGACCCGATAAGGAAGGTCCCGTTTGAGCCCACAAGAGCCCCGACCGAAGCAGATCTATGCCATCGGAGGCGGCGGTTTCTCCCTGGAGCCCGGCAACCTCGCCCTCGACAAGGAGCTGCTCGCCCTGAGCGGCAAGCCGAGGCCCAAGGTCTGCTTCGTCTCCACCGCGAGCTTCGACTCGGGTGACTACATCGATCGCTTCTACCGCACCTTCAAGACGCTCGATTGCGAGCCGAGCCACCTGACGGTCAAGATCCCCAACGTCGCGAGCGTCCGGGACCACGTCATGGCCCAGGACATCCTCTACGTGGGCGGCGGCGACGCCCTGAACCTGCTCGACCAGTGGCACAAGACCCGCTTCGATCTCGTGATCAAGGAGGCCTACGAGGCGGGCATCGTGCTCGCCGGAGTCAGCGCGGGGGCCTTCTGCTGGTTCGAGGCGGGAATGACCGACTCGGCACCGGGCCAGTTCGCCCCGGTCAAGGGCCTGGGCCTGCTGAGCGGCAGCCTCTGCGTCCACTATGACGGCGAGCCGGAGCGAAAGGTCGCCTACCAGCGCTTCATGCTGCGGGGCCTCGTCGCCCCGGGGCTCGCCCTGGAGGATGGGGTGGCGCTCCACTACGTGGACGGGAAGCTCCGGCGCGCCGTCAGCTCCCGACCGGAGGCGCAGGCTTTCCGGATCGAGGTGAGGCGGAACACCCTCTTCGCGCTGCCCCTGGAGCCGTCGTATCTGGGGTAGCACTCCCTTCGTCGCTTCCAAACACCTTCCTCATTTCAAACGATTCTCCCGCTCCCCGCGGGGGGGTACCATCGAGCGGCTGAGGCCTGACCTGGACAGGAGCCTGCTCGATGCGCATTTTTCCCGCCCCCGAGGATCGGATCGCGCCCTACGGCTTTTACGCGGCGATGCGCCGGGATCACCCGGTCGCCTATGACGATCGGAGCGGGTGCTGGGGCGTCTTCCGCTATGCCGGCGCCAAGGCGGTCCTTACGGATCACGCCCGCTTCTCATCGGACTTCCGCAGGGTGACGCGCCTCCACGAGGTGCGCGGCCGGCTGCGCCCGAGCCTCATCACCACCGATCCACCGCGCCACCGTCAGCTGCGCGGCATTCTCGCCCACACCTTCACCCCGGCGGCGATCAATCGCTTGGCCCCTCGCATCAAGGCGCTGGTCAATCATTTGCTCGACGAGGTCGTCGAGCGCGGCCGGATGGAGCTGGTGAGCCAGCTCGCCTATCCCTTGCCGGTGATGGTCATCGCGGAGCTGCTCGGCGTGCCCGAGGCGGATCGCGCGCGCTTCAAGCAGTGGGCAGCCGCCATCGTGGGCGAGGATGGCGGTATTCTCCTGAGCAACGAGGTTTCGCCACGGCGCTTCGCCATCCAGCAGGAGATGGACGACTATTTCACCGACATCCTGGCCGAGCGCCGAGAGGCGCCGCGAGAGGACCTGCTGAGCGAACTGCTGGTCGCCGAGGCGGACGGCGAGCGTCTGAGCGAGCAGGACATCCTGAGCTTCTGTAACCTGCTGCTCATCGCGGGGCACGTCACGACGGTGAACCTCATCACCAACGCGGTGTGGACCCTGCTGACGCAGCCCGAGGCGCTCGCGCGCCTGCGCTTCGAGCGCGGTCTCCTGCCCTCGGCCCTCGAGGAGGTCCTGCGCTTCCGCTCTCCGGTCCGGGCGATCTCGCGGGTGGCGCTCGAGGACGTGAGCCTGGGCGGGCATCGCATCGAGGCCGGCCAGCGCGTCGTGGCCATTCTCTCCTCGGCCAATCGGGACGAGGGCGTCTTTCCAGAGGCCGATCGCTTCGACGTTTCGCGATCGCCCAATCCTCACCTCGCCTTCGGCCACGGGGTCCACTTCTGCATCGGGGCGCCGCTGGCGCGCCTCGAGGCCCGCATCGCCCTGGCGGCCATCCTCGACCGGCTGCAGGGGCTCTGCATCGACGGCGAACCCCGGTTGGCGGCGCTGGACAGCATCCTGCTGGACGGCCTCATGGAGCTGCCGCTCGCGTTCCGTCAGGGCGAGCGCATCGCCTTGACGGCGGGCTAGCCCCCCTTTCCCCGCCCCCCGGTGGGGCGGGGCTAGGGGTGGGGGGATACAATCAAGTTCCCTACGCCGCAGGCGCCGGGGACTCGGAATGTTGAGATCCCCCCACCCCCGACCCCGTCCCACCGGGGGGCGGGGAGAGGAGGACGATGGATGGCGAACGCGTCGCAGTGGTACAAGGATGCCGTCTTCTACGAGGTCTCGATCCGGACCTTCCAGGACGGCAACGGGGACGGCCTCGGCGACTTCGTCGGCCTGACGAGCAGGCTCGACTACATCAAGGAGCTGGGGGTCGACTGCATCTGGATCCTGCCCATGTACCCCTCGCCCTTGCGCGACGACGGCTACGACATCTCGGACTACAAGGGCATCCACCCGGACCTGGGCACCCTCGACGACTTCAAGCGCTTCCTGCAAGAGGCCAAGCGGCGCGGCCTGCGGGTCATCGCGGACCTGGTGCTCAACCACACGTCGAGCGACCACCCCTGGTTCCAGGAGGCCCGCAAGGGCCCCGACAACCCCTACCACGACTACTACGTCTGGAGCGACGACGACCGCAAGTACGCGGGCACCCGCATCATCTTCACCGACACCGAGAAGTCGAACTGGACCTGGGACGAGAGCGCCAGGCGCTACTACTGGCACCGCTTCTTCAGCCACCAGCCCGACCTCAACTACGAGAACCCCAGGGTCCGCCAGGAGATGCTCGACGTCTTCACGTTCTGGATGGACATGGGCCTCGACGGCTTCCGGGCGGACGCCATCCCCTACCTCTTCGAGGAGGAGGGCACCAGCTCCGAGAACCTGCCCCGGACGCACCAGTACCTCAAGGAGCTGCGCGCCTACATGGACGCGCACTACCCCGAGGCCATCATGCTCGGCGAGGCCAACCAGTGGCCCGACGACGTGCGGGCCTACTTCGGGGACGGCGACGAATTGCAGATCTCCTTCCACTTCCCGGTCATGCCGCGCATGTACATGGCCCTCAAGAAGGAGAGCCGCGAGCCCCTGGAGTGGATCCTCGGCAAGACGCCCGACATCCCCCCCGATTGCCAGTGGGCGACCTTCCTTCGAAACCACGACGAGCTGACCCTCGAGATGGTGACCGACGAGGAGCGCGCCTACATGTACCGGGTCTACGCGCCCGAGCCGCGCATGAAGATCAACGTCGGCATCCGGCGCAGGCTCTGGCCCCTGGTGGACGGCGATCGCCGCCAGGTCGAGGTGCTGCACAGCCTGCTGCTCTCCTTGCCCGGCAGCCCGGTCCTCTACTACGGCGACGAGATCGGCATGGGCGACAACATCCACCTGCCGGACCGCTTCGGGGTCCGCACGCCCATGCAGTGGGACGACTCGCGCAACGCGGGCTTCTCGACGGCCAGGCCGAGCGAGCTCTACCTGAGCGTCATCACCGACCCGGTGTACCACTACCTGGCCGTGAGCGTGCAGAACGCGCAGGCGGTGCCCACGTCCTTCTACCACTGGCTTCGGCGGCTGCTCGCCGTCCGCAAGCGCTTCAGGGCCTTCGGGCGAGGCTCCATCCGCTTCGTCCACCCCGAGGCCCGGCAGGTCTTCGCCTACGTGCGGGACTTCGAGGGCGAAGCGGTGCTGGTGGTGAACAACCTGTCAGGCAAGGCCCTGGCGGTGGATCTCCCCCTCTCGCCCTGGCAGGGCGCGCGAGCGCTGGAGATCTTGGGCGAGACGCCCTTCCCGGAGGTGACTCAGGCGCCTTACCGGCTGAGCCTTGCGCCCTACGGCTTCTACTGGTTCCACCTGACCCGATGAAAGGAAGGCGCCCATGAGCCCCCGTCGCAGCGGCATCCTGTTGCATCCCTCCTCGTTGCCGGGGCGCTTCGGCATCGGCGATTTGGGACCGCAGGCGATCGCCTGGGTCGAGCACCTGGCCGACATGGCGCAGGGGTGGTGGCAGGTGCTGCCGCTGACGCCGACCAGCGTCGGGGACTCGCCCTACTTCTCGCCCTCGGCCTTCGCGGGCAATCCCTACCTCATCTCGCCCGTCGCCCTGCACGAGGCGGGCTGGCTCGACGAGGTCGACCTGGATGCGGCCCCGGAGTTCCCGCGCCATCGGGTGGACTACGGGGCGGTGGGCCCCTGGAAGCGAATGATCCTCGCGACGGCCTTCAGGAACTACGAGGAGCGCGCGAGCTTCGAGGAGAAGGCGCGCTTCGACGCCTTCCTCGACGAGGAGCGTCACTGGCTCGACGATTACGGCCTCTTCATGGCGATCAAGGAGGAGCAGGGCGGCCTGCCCTGGATCGACTGGCCGATGGAGCTCGCCCGGCGCGAGGCGCAGGCCCTCGAGGCGGCCCGCGAGCGCCTCGCGTCGCGGATCAGGCTCCACCAGTTCGGACAGTACCAGTTCTTCGGCCAGTGGCAGGGCCTCAAGGCCTACGCCAATTCCCGGAACGTGCGCCTCATCGGGGACGCCCCGATCTTCGTCGCCCACGACAGCGCAGACGTCTGGGCGCACCCCGAGCTGTGGCGGCTGGATTCGAAGGGCCACCCGCTGGTCGTGGCGGGGGTGCCGCCCGATTACTTCAGCGCCACGGGTCAGCTCTGGGGCAACCCTCACTACGACTGGGCGGCCATGGCCGGGACGGGCTACGCGTGGTGGGCGGCGCGCCTGCGATCGCTGTTGCGCCTGGTGGACCTCATTCGCCTCGACCACTTCCGCGGCTTCGCGGGCTTCTGGGAGATCCCCGCGCTCGAGCCGACGGCGGTCAACGGGCGGTGGGTGCCGGGGCCGGGGGCGGCCCTGTTCGAGGCCCTCGCGGATCAGCTGGGCGAGCTTCCCCTCATCGCCGAGGACCTGGGGGTGATCACCCCGGACGTGGTGGAGCTGCGCGATCGCTTCGGGCTTCCCGGCATGAAGATTCTGCAGTTCGCCTTCGACGCCGCCGAGGAGAACAACTACTTCCCGCACCTCTTTGAGCGCAACTGCGCGGTCTACCCCGGCACCCACGACAACGATACGAGCAAGGGCTGGTACGAGAAGGCCAAGCCCGAGGACAAGGCCCTGATGGCCGAGTACCTCGGCAAGGACCGCATCACCGAGCCCCACTGGGAGCTGATCCGGCTGGGGCACGCCTCGGTGGCGGACCTCTCGGTGGTGCCCCTCCAGGACCTGCTGGGCCTGGGGTCCGAGGCCCGGATGAACACCCCGGGCACCATGGGAGGCAACTGGGCATGGCGCTTCGAGGAGGGGGGCCTCACCCCCGAGATCAAGGCGCGCTTCGACCGGATGACGCGCCTCTACGACCGGGAGCCGTTGTAAGATGGAGGCCTGATCCCTTCTTCGATCCCCAGGACGCCTCGACCATGACCATCCGCTTCGCCACCCCTTGCGACGTGCCCGCCATCCTGGCCCTCATCAAGGATCTGGCCGACTACGAGCAGCTCCTGCACGAGGTCGAGGCCACCGAGGAGCGCCTGCACGCGCACCTGTTCGGCGATCGCCCCTACGTCGAGGTCCTGATGGCCGAGGAGGAAGGCGCGCTTGCTGGCTTCGCCCTCTTCTTCCACAACTACTCGACCTTCCTGGCCAAGCCCGGCATCTACCTGGAGGACCTGTTCGTGAAGCCCGAGTTCCGGGGCAAGGGCATCGGAAAGCAGCTCTTGGTGCGCCTCGCGCAGCTCGCCGTGGAGCGCGGCTGCGGCCGCCTGGAGTGGAGCGTGCTGGACTGGAACGAGCCGTCCATCCAGTTCTACAGGGCTCAGGGCGCGAAGGCCATGGCCGAGTGGACGGTCTACCGGGTGACGGGCGACAAGCTGGACCGCCTCGCGGGTGGGGAGCCCGTCGCGCTGTACTAGAGCACTTTGCTGAACACGTAGTGGGGGACGCCGACGATGTCGAACTCGGCGCCTTCTGGCTGCCAGCCGTGGCGGCGGTAGAAGGCGCCCGCCTGCGTCCTGCCGTTACACCAGACGAGCGGCGTGCCCGTCGCCTTGATGCGCGCCTCCATCGCTTCGAGCAGCTGCGCGCCGATCCCCTTGCCGCGGTAGCCTTCCTGCACGGCCATGCCGCGCAGGCGGTAGGCCTGTCCCTCGCGTCCGGGAGCGGGCTCCAGGTGCGCCGAGGTGCAGCCCACGAGGGTCTCGCCGTCGTAGGCGGCCAGGTGGATGGTGCCGGGGGCCTGGTCCGTGGGGTAGCGCGACTCCTCGATGGGCCGGTGGGGCCGCAGGACGGCGAAGCGCAGGGGAGTGATGGTCTCGGCGGTGGTCTCGACGATGGGCATGGGGATCCTTTTCAGCGTTTCCTCGCGAGCGTCAGCCCGTCGGCCACCGGCAGCATGCTCATGTCCACGCGCTCGTCGTGGTGCACGAGGCGATTGAGCGCGCGGATGGCCTCGGTGCTTTCGTCG
This sequence comes from Pantanalinema sp., assembly GCA_036704125.1. Taxonomy (NCBI): domain Bacteria; kingdom Bacillati; phylum Cyanobacteriota; class Cyanophyceae; order Leptolyngbyales; family Leptolyngbyaceae; genus Pantanalinema; species Pantanalinema sp. The sequence goes on from DATNQI010000032.1 coordinate 7,162, forward strand.
CGGTCGCTCGGATCCGCCACCGAGCCCGACCACAGCACGTTGTCGATGGCGATCAGGCCGCCGGGCCTGGCGAGGGTGAGCGCGCGCTCGTAGTAGGCCAGGTCGTTCTCCTTGTCGGCGTCGATGAACGCGAAGTCGAAGGTCCCCGCGTGGCCTTGGGCGACGAGGGCGTCCAGGGTCTCGAGGGCCGGGGCCAGGCGCAGGTCGATCTTGTGGGCGACGCCGGCCTCGGCCCAGTAGCGCCGGGCGACCGCGGTGTACTCCTCGGACACGTCGCAGGCGATGATCTGAGCGTCCTCGGGCAGGGCGAGGGCGACCGAGAGCGAGCTGTAGCCTGTGAAGACCCCGACTTCGAGGGTCTTCTTGGCGCCCAAAAGCTGGATCAGCAGCCGCATGAACTGCCCCTGCATCGCCGAGATCTGCATCTGGGCGCGAGGGTGGCGCTCGGTCTCCTCGCGCAGGCGGCGCAGCACCTCGGGCTCGCGCAGCGAGTTGGCGATCATGTAGTCGTGGATCCGATTGGTCACCTGGAGTTCTTTGAGCGTCATGGCCCCTCCTCGTTGCGCTTGCGCCGCGTCGGGGCCATTATCCCTTGCTCGCATGCGAGGGGCAAGCGCGCGTCGGCCGAAGCGTTTCTCCGCGCGCGCCGGCGGGAATGAAACGGGTGATGAAGACGCTCTTTTCGCTGTATGCCTGGCTGGTCTGGATCCTGCACCTGCTCGTCGCCCTCCCCGTGCTGGTGCTGGCGCTCGCCATCGACCCGGCGCTCGGGCTGCGGGTCGTCCAGGCCACGGCGCGCTCGGCCTTCTTCCTGTGCGGGATCCGGATCAGGGTGATCGGGACCGAGCGGGTCGACTGGTCGCGTGCCCACGTCTTCATGGGCAACCATCAGAATCTGCTCGATCCCTTCGTCCTGGTGGTCGCGATCCCGCACCACATGGTGGGGATCGAGAAGCGCGAGAACCAGCGCCTGCCGCTCTACGGGGCGGCGTCGCGGGCCTGGGGCAACATCCCCATCGACCGGGAGGATCCCGAGGCTGCGCGCGCCACCATCGCAGAGGCGACCGATCGCCTCAGGCGCGGCACCTCGATCGTCATCCTGCCGGAGGGCACCCGCACCAAGGACGGCCGGATCGGTCCCTTCAAGAAGGGGGGCTTCCACATGGCCCTCGGCGCCGGGGCGGACATCGTCCCCTTCACCTTCAACGGCGCCTACCAGCTCCTGCGCAACGGAGACTGGCGCTTGCGGCCCGGCACGATCGAGGTGGTCTTCGGCGAGGCGATCGCGACCGAGGACTACACCCGCGAGACCCTGGACGACCTGGTCGAGGCGGTGCGCGGGGCCGTCTGCTCCGAGTTCAAGGGCTAGTCCGGGCAGGCCAGGGACCCCAGCATCGAGGTGATGGCGGTCTGGAAACCGAGGGTGAACGACTCGTAGTCGGCGCCGCTCTGGTGACCGATCGCTTGCCATGCCTTCTGGCGCAGGGCGGTGAAGTCGGGGTTCTCGAGATCGAGCAGGGGAATGATCATCGGCATGGGGTCCTCTCGGTCGGGGGTTATCCCTTGGCTCCAGGGGGCTACCCCCCTAGACTAGCGCATCGCGTGTTACGGAAATGTTGCGGCCACCTTGCTTGACGCTTGCTTGTTGGCTTCCAGGAGAAATCCCGCGCCGGGAGTGACCCCCGGCGCGGGATTGCGCTTGAATGGTATTCGTCCTCCATGGTACCAGGGGCGACCCGCACCGTCACCAGAGAAGCGGGGGACGCCCGCGCTCAGTCGCGAGCGGGGCTCGCCAGGGATCCCAGGATCGAGGTGAGGGCCGTGTTGAAGCCGAGGGCGAATGAGTCGTAGTCGGCGCCCGAGTCGCTGCCGACCGCCTGCCAGGCTTGCTGACGCAGCGCGTTGAAGTCGGGGTTCTCGATGTTCAGGGTCGGGATGATCGTCACGCGCGGCACCTCGGCGGGGAAACGGGGTGGGCCCAAGCTTTCATGTACCATTTGTGCGTTTTTGAAAACCGTCGCTGGCTAATGAAGCGGCGCCGTTACTCATCTTGCGTCCCGTGAACGTCGCGAAGCCCTTGACGCCGAGGGCGCGAAGCAGGTCGAGGGCTTGCGGGTAGAGGGCACCCACGTCCTCGGGGCGATGGGCGTCGGACGAGAGCACCAGCGGGACGCCCGCGGCCACCAGCCGGGGCAGCCACTCGGGGGCCGGGTAGATCTCGTTGACCGGCTTGCGCCAGCCGGCGGTGCTGACCTCGACGGCGAGGCCCGAGGCCTTGATCTTGGGCGTCAGGCGCTCGTACCAGAGGGCGGCGACCTCGGGGGCCTTGAAGCCGAAGACCTTGATCACGTCCGCGTGGCCGATGATGTCCACGCACTTCGAGGCGATGAGCTGCTCGAGCACCGAGAAGTAGGTCTCGTAGACGTCCTCGATCCGGTTCTGCTCCCACTGGTCGCGCATCTCGTCCAGGTCGAAACCGAAGCCGCCGAGCCAGTGGACCGAGCCGATGGCGTAGTCGAAGGGGTAGGCGGCGAGGAAGTCCTTCATGCGCTCGGCGTTGTCCGGCATGAAGTCCATCTCGATGCCGATCTTGATGCGGATCCCCTTCTTGCGGGCGTCGAGCAGGAGGCCCAGGTACTCGTCCAGGTCCTCGGTCTTGCGCTTCTCGACCCAGGGGTTGGAGAGCAGGGGGCGGGTCTGGGTGAAGCGGTAGGCGTGCTCGGAGATGCCGAGCTCGGTGACGCCCGCGCGCTCGGCCTGGTCGACGAAGCGCTCCAGCCACTCGAGGGTGTAGGGGCCGCGCTCGACGTGGACGTGGTAGTCGGTGATGCTTCCGCGCATGGAGCCTCCTTTCCGTGGTGTAATGGTAGCATGGAACAGGCTTATAACCTTCGAGGCGCGCGGCTCCGCGCCTACGTGCGGGGCGAGGGGGCGCCGATCCTCTTCATCCACGGCACCGGCGGCAACGGCAAGACCTGGTTCAACCAGCTGCGCCGCTTCGGGCTGACCCGCACCGCGATCGCCATCGACCTCCCCGGCTACGGTGAATCCGAGCTGCCTCCCGGCGTGGAGTCGGTGGACGACTACGCCGCGCTCGTGGCCGAGTGGATGGCCCTCGCGGGCTGGGCGCGCCCCGTGGTCGTCGGCACCTCGATGGGCGGCAGGGTGGCGCTGCAGCTCGCCCTGGATCATCCCGACAGGGTGGGGGGCCTGGTCCTGATCGACGCCTCGGGCATCAGGGTCGAGGGGGTGCCCACCCTCTCGCCGGCCGAGCTCGGGGTCGAGCAGTTCCTGAGGGCCCTCTTCTACCGCCCCTCCCCCACCCTCGGTCGCACCGCGACGGGGGAGCCTCCCGCCTGGTATGCTACGATGCAGCGCCTGACGGCGAAGCCCCTGCGCAGCGACATGCAGGCGCGACTCGGCGAGATCCGCTTGCCGACGCTCGTCCTGTGGGGCGAGCACGACCGGATCCTGCCGCCAGCCTACGCCGAGGCCTTCCACGCGGCCATCCCTGGCTCGCGCCTGTGCTGGATCCCCGAGGCGGGCCACGTCCCGATGATCGAGCGGCCCGGGGCCGTCAACGACGCGATCGCCGACTTCCTCACCACCTTGCCGAGGCCTTGATGAGTTACCTGGAATGGACCCCCCGCGAGATGTACGACGCCCTGCTCGAAGCGATCGAGCAGGGGCCTTTCGAGCAGCAGCAGCTGGTGCAGCGAACCGACGAGGCCTTCGCCTACATCGAGGCCCACGACGAGCGCATGGCCGCCGAAGACGTGCTCGGCCTGCGCGTGTTGCTCGCGCAGGCCGAGACCCTCATCGGGCGCTACTTCGGGATGTAGTCGCTAGGTCAGCCGGCTGACTTCGCCTCGATCTTGGCGAAGAGGTCGGCGGACTGCACGGCGATCTCGGTCAGGCGCTCCTTGGTGACGCCCGACTCGGCGAGCACCGTCTTGTCCACCGGGAAGAGCGAGATGCCGATGGGCAGCTTGGTCTGCTGGCAGTTGACGGCCACGTCCGCCAGGTGGACGATCCGGACCAGGCGCTTGTTGAGCACCGCCTCGAGGGGCATGTGGTGCAGGCGAACGGGCTCGATCAGCGCGGGGGGCATGCCCCAGCGCTCGAGCACCTTGGCCCCGAAGTAGGAGTGGTTGAAGCCGAGGGCGTGGTCCTCGGCGGTGACGGTCGAGACCGCCTTGGCCTGGGTCAGCTTGATCGACTCCGAGATCTCCTCGAAGGCGAAGGCGTTGAGGATGGCCTTGCCCAGGTCGTGGAACAGGCCCGCCGCGTAGGCCTGCGACAGGTTGGGGTACGCGAGCTCCTGGGCGAGCAGCTGGCAGCAGATGGCCACCAGCTGCGAGTGCTTCCAGAGCCGCCCCTGCATGATCTCGAAGGTCGCGGGGTCCAGCCCGCTGGTCTTGCCGTCCGCCGTGGTGGTGGCGGTGATGAAGTTCTTGACCGTGTTGAGGCCCATCAGGCGGATGGCCTGGTGGACGTTCTGGACGGAGCGCTGGGCGCGCTCCGTCGTCGTGCTCAGCAGCTGGCCGGCGAGCTGCTTGTCCTTGGCGATGACCGAGGCAAGCGCGTCGACGTTCGCGTCAGGGTCGTCCAGCAGCTCCATCGCCTCGTTGAGGATCGGGGAGAAGCGGAACTGCGGCAAGGTATCAACCTTGTTCATGAGCAGGTCTTCGAGCTTGCTGGACACAGTGGTTGCCTCCTGAGTGATGAAGCGAACGCTTGGTTTATACCCCGATCGGCTGGTGATGATTACCGTGAATGGCCTGCTTCACGTAATCGCGGACGCGCGCCACGGCCCCGTCGATCGCGACGGCCTCGGTCTGGCCCTCGTGCCGGAACTTGACCTCGACCTTGCCCTCGGCGACACCCTTGCCGACCGTCACGCGCACCGGGAAGCCGATGAGGTCCGCGTCCTTGAACTTGACGCCCGCGCGCTCCTCGCGGTCGTCCAGGACGACCTCGAGCCCCTGGGAAGCGGCCTCGCGGTAGAGGCGCTGGGCGACCTCCATGAGGGCCTCGTCCTTGACGTTGGTCGGCACCACCACCACCTGGTAGGGGGCGATCGCCACCGGCCACTTGATGCCGTCCGCGTCGTGCAGCGCCTCGACGGCGGCCTGGGCGGTGCGGGTCACGCCGATGCCGTAGCAGCCCATGACGAAGGGCTTCTCGCTCCCGTCCTGGTCCATGTAGGTCGCGCCCATCTTGGCCGAGTACTTGGTGCCGAGCTTGAAGGTGTTGCCCACCTCGATGCCCTTGGCATGCGAGAGGTGGCCCTTGCCGCAGCGCGAGCAGGTGTCGCCCGTCTTGGCCAGGCGCACCTCGACCCAGCGCTCGGGGGTGTAGTCGCGGCCCCAGTTGGCGTTGACGAAGTGCATGTCGGTCTCGTTGGGGCCGAGCACGAAGTTGCTCAGCTCGCGCACCGACTGGTCGGCGACCACCGCGTCGACCGAAAGGCCGATGGGGCCGACGAAGCCCGCCGCGGCGCCGGCGCGCGCCGAGAGCTCCTCGTCGCTCGCCAGGCGCAGGTCGAGGGCGCCCAGGGCGTTGGCGAGCTTGACGTCGTTGACCTCCAGGTCGCCGCGGATCAGCACCGCCACGAAGGAGAGGTCGGTCTGCTCGGCCTGGGCGGGATCCTCGGGCATGGTCTCGACGCGGTAGACGAGGGTCTTGACGATGGCCGAGGGCGCCACCTTGAGGAAGTCGGCGAGCTGGGCGATGGTCTTGGTCGAAGGGGTCGAGACCTTCTCGAGCGCCTTGGGCGCCTCGGCGACCCCCTTGGCCAGCAGGCTCTCTGCCCGCTCCACGTTGGCGGCGTAGTCGCACGAATCGCAGAACAGCAGGTCGTTCTCGCCGCCGGCCGTGTCCACCACGACCATGAACTCGTGGGCCGCCGAGCCGCCGATGGCCCCCACGTCCGACTCGACCATGCGGGTGTGCAGCCCGCAGCGCTCGAAGATGCGGGTGTAGGCGCGGCACTGCTCGGCGTAGGTCACCTCGAGGCTGTCGGTGTCGGTGTGGAAGGAGTAGGCGTCCTTCATGATGAACTCGCGGCCGCGCAGCAGGCCGAAGCGGGGCCGGATCTCGTCGCGGAACTTGACCTGGATCTGGTAGAGGGTGGTGGGCAGCTGGCGGTAGCTCCTGAGCTCCTCGCGGCCGATGGCGGTCACGACCTCCTCGTGGGTGGGGCCCAACAGCTCGTCGCGGTCGTGGCGGTTCTTGAGGCGGAACATCTCCTTGCCGTAGGCCTGCCAGCGGCCCGACTCCATCCACAGCTCGGCCGGGGAGAGGATCGGCATGCGCAGCTCCTGGCTGCCGATGCGGTCCATCTCCTCGCGGACGATCTGCTCGACCTTGCGCACCACGCGCCACATGAGCGGGTACAGGTTGTAGACCCCGGGGGTGACCCGGCGGATGAAGCCCGCGCGCAAGAGGAGCTGGTGGCTGATGATCTCGGCTTCGGCGGGGACTTCGCGCAGGGTGGGCGCGAGGATCTGGGACATTTTCATGGGATGAGGTTCCTCTTCTGGTGCAGGGCGGGGTTCGCGACGCGGGGCGCGGCGAGAGAAGATCCATTATAGCCGAAAGCCGCCCATGGGGCGGCCCGTCATGGCATGATGAGGATATGTTGCTTCGACTGTCGTTTGCATGCCTGATTGCCCTGGCCGCCGCCGCTCCCGCCCTGGCCCGGATCCCGGCCGAGCGTCCCGTGCCGGGGCCCGAGCTCACCCTGATGGCCCCGAGCGCCACGCCCTCGGCGGCGCCCGCCACGCAGGCCCTCGCGCCGCAGCCGCTCTCGACCCCGGCCGAGGTGGCGCCCCTTCTCGACACGAGCGCCGGGCCGTCGCGCCTGCCCCGGAAAGAAGCGAACGCTCTTGCTCTCGGGGCTGCCCTCGCGCTCGGGGCCGGGCTGCTCGTGATCGCGCTCGCCTGGACCTGGGGGCGCCGGGGACCTCGCGCCACCGGGGCCCAGGCCGTTCGGAGCGCCTGGCTCGACGAGGCCGCCTCGCGCGTGGCGGGGGTGGCCAGCGCGCTGCCGGCGCTGCGCGACGCGCTGGCAGGGACCCTGCGCGCGATCGATCGCGCCTACGTCCTCGCCACGGCGCCCTCGCGGCGGGCGTACGAGGCCTGGACTTTCGCCCAGGACCTCAGCGAGCAGGCTGTGGGCCTGCACGAGCGCCTCTTGCAGGCCCAGATGCAGAGCCCGGCCGCCGAGGCCCCGCACCTCCGAGCGCTCGGCGATCGCCTGACCCAGCTTGCGCTGGACCTGGCCCTCGCATCGACCCTCGAGGCCCGCGCCGACCTGGCCCTGCGGGTGGCCAGCGAGCTTCGGGCCCTCGGCGTCGAGCTCTCGCAGCAGGAGCCGGCGCAAGCCCCCTGGATCCCCTACCTGGTGGAGCTTTCAGCCTCCCTCCAGGCGCGATGCGCGCGGCTCGAAGGGATCCTCGCCACCAGCGAGACCGAGGAGACGCTGGCGACCCGGCTTCGCGCCGGGCGCGACGCCCTGGACCGGGGCATCGCCCAGGCCGAGCTCCTCGCGGACCGGGTCCGGGCCCTCGAGGAGGCCCTGCCCCAGGCGGAGACTCGCTCGCCGTGACTTTTCGAGCGGCCGCTTTGGCCGTAGAATGGGAGGGCGAACCCCATGCGTGATTAGATTGGTCCTACCTTGCACCTCACGATTGCCCTTGCGGTCCTAGCGGCCTTCATCATCGGGATCCTGGCCCTCTATCGATCCGGCCTGCTGCCGGGGACGCTGCCGTACTGGACCAAGCAGCTCGCCCATCCCGATCGCGCGACCCGTCTCAAGACGGCCCACCTCCTGGGCCAGATCGCCACGCCGCAGGCCGCCTACTGCCTGGCGCAGGTCGCGCAGAACGAGGATGCCACCCTCAAGCTGCTGGCCCTCAAGGGCCTGCTGAACACGCGTTTGTCCTCCACCCTGCCGGTGCTGAGGGCCGCCCTCGCGGACCGGGACCCCAAGGTGCGGCGCATCGTGGCGCAGGGGCTCGCCGGCTTTCAGGGCGTCGCGGTGACCGCGATGCTGACCGAGCTCCTCACCGATCTCGACGAGTTCGTCGTGATGGCGGCGACCGAGTCGCTGGGCTCGCGCCAGGATCCCTCGGCTGCGAGGTCGCTCGCGCTCGCGCTCGGCCACTCCGAGGAGACGGCTCGCTTCGCGGCCGAGGCGCTGATGGCCATCGGTCCCAGCGTCTTCGAGCCGCTGTGCACCATGATCGATGAGCTGAACCCCCTGGCCTGCGAGCGCCTCATCCCGGTGCTGGTCAGCCTGGATCCGCGCAGGGCCATCGAGCCTTTGATCCAGATCCTCAACGGCACGGTCAACGACTACCTCATCAAGGCGACGATCTCGGCGCTGATCGAGCTGCGCTCGCCGGAGGTCGCCCAGGCCCTCATCGCCTACGTGAGCGACGAGAGTCACTACTGCCGGCCCTTCGCCTTGCGCAAGCTGCAGGCCCTCGAGGATCCGGCTGCCAACGACCTGCTCCTGCGCCTGCTGTCCGATCGCGACGTGATGATCCGCCGCGCGGCCTCTGACGCCCTGGCCGTCGACGTCGACCCGGAGCGCCTTCCCGCGCTCTTGGCGGCCCTGGGCGACGGGGACGCCGAGGTCCTCCAGAATGTGATTCGCTCCCTTGGCCACTACAACGACCCGCGGATCCTGCCGCGCCTCTTCGAGACGCTCTGGCCCTCCGAGTACGAGACCATCGTGCCCATGATCGAGGACGCCTGCCGTCGCTCGCTGTCCGAGCTTTCGAGCGTCGACGAGCTGCTCCCGCTGCTGCGTCGCATCTCGAGCCGTGAGGCGCGCGGCAGCGAGGAGCAGCGGATCCGGCACTACCTCCAGAGCGTGTACATCCTGCTGAGGCCGCGCCTGGTCTGCGGCTTCCACGACCTGACCAACAACATCCTGATCTTCAAGGACGAGGACCTCACCAGCGAGTACCAGGAGCAGCGCCTGCACCCGCTGGCGCTCTCGTCCCTGCTGGTGCACCAGAGCCACAAGTCCCTCAACCGCTGGAAGAACAGCCTGAGGTAGAGGCTCAGAGCATCTAACAAAACCAGGCATGGTACGGCCACTGGCCGCCGGGGGCGGCTCGAGCGCCTGCGGCTAAAGTGGCAGGAACCGTTTCGTTGGACGCTCAGCGGATCTCGAACTCCAGGCGCCCCTGGTCCTGCTTGCGCAGGGTCAGGCCCTTGATCTTGCCGCCCTTGGCCAGGATGCGGTCGATGAGGGTCGCCGTCTCCTCCCGGCTCCACAGGGTGTAGGAGGCCCCGCCCCCGCCGGACGCATCCAGCTTCAGCTCGCGCCCCACCTCCTCGAGGACCGAGGTGAAGGCGCGCTGCTGGGCGTAGCTTCCGAGCCCCCGGATCGCGACCCGGAAGGGGCGGCCCTTGGCCACGTCCGACTTCCAGCGCTGGACGACCAGCCGCATGGTGCGATCGATGGCGTCGCCGACCGCCTCCTCGATGGCGGCCTCCTTGCTCGACTCGACGCCGGATCTAAGGGCGAGCTCCCGCGAGTAGCCGGAGTCGGCGGCCAGGCCTCGGCCGGTCGCGACCTCGAAGGCGCTGATCCGAACCGAGGCCCGCGCGAAGCGGTAAGCTCCAGACTGGCGGGTCTCGCGCAGGTCGGCCGAGACCGTCACGAACACGTCGGCGCCCGCGCGAGCGGCGACCGCCCGGGCGCGCTCCAGCGCCGACGGCGCTTCAACTGCCGGGCCGGGGCCTTCGAGCTCGGCGGCGTCCACGTAGTCGAAGCCCTTGGCGCCGAGGTAGTGGTTGACGCGGTCGAGCGCCAGCCGCGAGAAGGTCGAGCTTTCACCCCCCTGGCTGCCCTCGTCGCCGGCGACGGCCAGGATCTTGGGGTTGCCGAGCTCCATCTGAAGCACCTTGAGGGCCACCAGGTCATCGGCGATCGCCCCCTGCGTCACCCGGACCCGCGCCATGACCACCCGCACCCCGCCCACGTCCTGGTACTTGTCGAGGAGCTCGTAGCGCCGGACGTAGCCCTCGCTGTGCGCGTAGATGCGGTCCGAGACCCCGGCGAAGTTGCGCACCTCGCTCTCGGAGCTGACCAGGACCCCCACGACCTCCTCGATGGCCTTGCGGAAGGCGTCCTTGAGCGCTTGCTCGTCGGTTTCGCCGCGGCCCTCGACCGTGACGACACGCTCGCCCGCATCCAGGACGGCGGCGGGGCTCGGGGCCGCGAGCGCAGGTTGCGCCGCGAGCAACCATCCCGCGACGGCGAGCGCGGCGAGGGGCCTCACCGACCGAACTCCGGCTTGGTCCACTTGCCGCGGCTCTCGATCCGCGCGCGGACGTTCGCGACCAGGGGGGGGAGCTTCTGTTGCTGGAAGTGGATGACCACGCTGCTCGGGACGGGGACGACGGGCTCGACGGCGAGGCCGTAGGAAAGGACGGTGCCCCCGTCGAGCGCCTCCAGGTGCCAGTAGCCCTTCATGTTGCGGAGGCCGGGGCTGTGGATCATCGTCCAGCGGATCTCGTCCGGGGGGAGCGCGGTGCGGCGCTGGGTCAGCTCGCCCGCATCGCCGATCTGCTTGACCACGACATAGCCCTCGCCGCGCTGGAGGATGACGCACTCCTTCATCGAGGGCATGAACGCGGCCAGCTGCTCGGTATCGGCGAGGATCCGGTAGGCGACCTCGAGGGGGGCCTTGGCGAAGAAGCTCGCCTCGATGCCGCTCAGGCCTTCGATCTTGATGTTCTTGACGATCGTCTCGCCGCGCATGAGCTTGGCCTGCTCGTCGTCGGTCAGGGCCGATGAGGCGCTCGCGAGCGAAAGGCAGGAGAGAAGGACGGCGCCGGTGACGGCTAGAAGGCGCATGAGAACCCCACGTTCAGGATCCACCCGCTCGGCGAGATGGTCGGATACTTCGCCGAGGCGGGCAGGGTGTATTCGGCTTCCCTGCGGCCGTCCAGGCTGCTGTAGCTGGCGCTCCACGCTCGCGTCGGCGCGTAGAGCTGGTAGCCGAGCCCCGCCGTCACGAGGACGTCGGGGCTCAGGTGATAGTTGAGGCCCGTGGTGAGGCCGGCCCCCGCCGTGACGGCGTGGATCGCGCCCGTGTCGTAGCCCGCGATCGGGGTGGTGCTCGCCTGGGCCCTGAGCACGCCGACCTTGGCGCCGTAGTACCAGCCCCACGCCCGGCGGAACTCCTTCTTGACGAGGCCGATCTCCCCCTGCAGGCCGTAGGTCGGCAGGCCGCCGAGGAGGGTCCCCTCGACCACCCCGTACAGCTCGCTTATTCCGCTCCACGGCCCGAAGTCGAACTCGACGGGGACGTTGACGGCCGGGACGTAGCCCTGAAGCGGCGAAAGCCCGAGTCGCAGGCCGGGGTAGACGTCGTGGCGCGGCATCTCGAGGAGCTGGTCACCCTCCCCGAAGGCCTCGTCCACCAGGAGGGGCTGGGCGAGGCTCGAGGTCGCCTCCACCGTCCGGACCTTGAGGTAGCCGATGGGGTCGAGCCTGAAGGTGTCGTCCGCCTGCCGGCGCTTGCGCACGACCCGGTAGGCGTGGTCCGTGCGGACGCCCAGGTCCTTGCCGAACTGCATCCGCACCTGGTCGCGCGAGAGGTCGGCGGTGATCACCCGGCTCTTGATCAAGAAGGGGTCCAGCTTGCGGGCCCAGACCACGGCGCTTGCCGCCATGCCGCCGAGGCGCCGGACGGCCTGGTCGTAGAGCCTCGCGCGCGGGCCGCCCTCCTCGAGGGCGAGCAGGTCCGCGATGAAGCGCGCCTCCTTGTGGGCGCGGGTCTCGCGGCTGTCGGTCTCGGCGATCTCCTTGGTGACGGTGTAGGTGAGCTTGTCGCTGTCGGCGTAGCGCCCGATGGCCTTGCGCTGGGCCACGTCGTAGACGATGAGGTGGAAGCTGAAGGAGCTCGAGAAGCGGACGCTGGTCTGCTGATGGCGCACGCCGTTGCGGTCGATGGTCTTGGTCTCGGCCTCGGCGCGCACCCAGGGGGCGAACCGAAAAGCCGGAGCCAGGGCGTAGGCCGAGCGCCGGATCCGGTCCACGTCGGCGCCGTCCACGAGGGCTTCCTTGAACTTCTCGTCGGGCTCGAGCCGGCTTGCGGCTTGCTCGGCCGCGGTCTGGGCGACCCGGGCCTCGTAGCGATCGAGGAAGGTGTAGAGCTCGTCGCACGCCTTGACGGGGATCGCCGCGTAGTCGAAGCGCTCCATGGAGCCGAACGCGTCGCGCACCACGGCGACCGCGGGATCCCCGCGCTCGCCGAAGACGGCGATGGTCTTGCGCGCGTAGAGCTCCGCGGCCCGGGCGGGCAGCGCAAGCACGAGCAGCGCGAGCAGTGAAACGAGCAGCCGTCGCATGGCGCCCTACGGGACCAGGACGACCGCGAGATCCTTGAGGAAGCCCTTCCGGCGGTCCGCACCGAGCAGCTGCTTGGCCGAGGCGTCGTCCAGCACGACGTTGGTCCGGTCCTCGACCCGCTTGGCCTTGATCACGAGGGGGTTGGAGCCGACCCGCGGCAGCTTCTGTCCCTCGGCGATGCTGCCGGCGTAGGAGGCGAGTCCCTTGTTCACCACCGCGTCGGGCTCGACCGCGACCTTGGAAGAGAGGTAGAGCCTGGCGCCTTGCTCGTCGAGGATCATGGGGCTCATGGCGGGCTCCAGCCCGAGCCCGCGGGCGTCCACGACGACGCCGGTGTAGTCGGTGCGGACCTCGGCCGGGGCTATCAGGGAGTCGACGGTGCCCGTCACCTTGCCCTTCCTGGGCGACGGCTGCTTCAGGACGGCCCTGGCGACGGAGCGCCCCTTGCCGTAGAGGTCCAGCGAGACCCGCACCTCGGCCGAGCCGTCCTCGAGGTGGCGGGTCTCGAGGATCCGCGCCCCCTTGATGACGCTGCTGAGCTGGGTCCGGACGAGGTCGCTCTCGGCGGCGAAGTTCTTGACGGTGGTGTCGGCCTCGACGCGCAGGCCGTCGGTGGCCTCGGCCAGCTTGCGGTAGGCGTCGGTGAGGGCGGCCCGCTCGGCCATCAGGCGCTTCTGGGCGCGGGTGCCGCTTTCGGGCTCGACGCCCATGCCGGTGACCTCGATGAGGCCGTCGGTCCAGTCGACGGTGACGCCGGCGGCGGTCTGTTCGACCTCGGCGCGACCGGGGAGGGCGGGGGAAAAGGCGAGGATCAGGGCGATCGCCGCGAGGGCGATTCGAGCACGGGGCTGCTGGGCGCGCGGGCGGGTCATCGGCGGCTCCTTGGCGTCGGCGGCGTCACCCCTCCATTTCAGCCTGCGAGCGAGGCTCCGTCAAGGCCCACTCGATGGTTTCCCGGTGTGCTAGAATTGGCCTTCTGAACGCACGCGCAAGACAGAGGTGGCATGAGCGCTCCTTCCCCGACCGAGGTACCCATGGCAGGCCAGTCCGCCCCCCAGGACGCCGCTGCGGACGAGCAGGGCCTCTTCCGGGACCGCAACTTCCTGGGGCTGTGGCTCGTCTCCACCGTCCACAACCTCGGCGAAAAGCTCTTCTTCGTCTTCCTGATCATGCTCGCCGACTTCCACGGCAACCAGTCCAACTCGGTCGTCAGCGCCCTGTCGCTCGCCTCCTCGATTCCCTCGGTGCTCTTCGGCTCGGTCGCGGGCGTCTTCGTGGACCGCTTCAGCCTTCGCGCCCTGATGATCGTCTCCGGCCTGCTGCGCGCGCTGCTGGTGCTCGCCATCCCCTTCGCGGGCGATGCGGTCTGGCCGCTTTTGGGCTTCTCGTTCGGCTTCTCGGTCCTGACCCGCTTCCACGATCCCGCCTTCATGAAGGCGATCCCCGCCCTGGTGCGCAAGGACCACCTCATGGCGGCCAACTCGGTCTTCATGACGACCATGGTCGGCGCCCTCATCGGCAGCTTCGCGCTCGCGGGCCCCATCTGGAGGGTCGCGACCCCTGGAAGGGCCCACCTGGTGGTGGTCGCCCTCTACCTGGTCTGCGCCCTGGGCGCGGCCCTGCTGCGCGTACCCGAGGACCAGAAGAAGCAGGAAGGCGCGAAGCAGGGCTCTTTCTGGGCCGAGTGGAGCTTCGCGTTCGCCTACCTCAAGGCCCATCCGCGCCTGCTCAAGGCCTACTCGATGACCATGACCATGTTCGGGACCTTTGCGGCCCTGAACGTGATCGCCAAGGGCTTCGCCCTCTCGGCCCTCAAGACCACGGACCCCGCCGACTTCACCTACATCCTCGCCTTCGTCGGGCTCGGCATGGTGGCAGGCGCGCTGATCCTGGGGCGCTGGGGGCTGCGCTTCGCCAAGCCCGCCTTGATCCGCACCGGTTTCGCGCTCTCGGGCTCGGCCATCTTCGCCCTCGCGGTCGTGGGCGTCTTCGCTCAGGCGCTCGGGCCCGCCATCGCCTGGCCTCTGGTCTACGCCCTGGCCGTGGGCATCGGGGCGGGAGGGGCGTGCATCGAGATCCCCATCTCGACGCTCTTGCAGGAGGGCATCGAGGAGGAGGTGCGGGGCCGCATCTTCGGGGTGCAGGCCATGCTGATGAACCTCGCCTCGACCCTTCCCATGGCGCTCGCGGGCCCGCTCGCGGACCTTTGGGGGCCGGCGGTGGTGATGGGCCTCTTCGGCCTCCTGATGGGCGGGATGGCCTTCTTGCGCCTGGCCGATGCGATTGGGACGAAAGTTCAGGGCCACTCGGCCGGATAAGCTCAGCATGCCGAAGAACATCATGATCGACGCCCGCGAGGCGGGCCCGAAGCCCTCGGGGCTCGCGCGCTACACCTTCAATCTCCTTAGGGGCCTGGCGCGTCACGGCGCGGGCTACCGCTACACGGTGCTCACCGACCATCCCGAGCTGCTGAGCGAGCTGCACGACCGGCCGGATTTCGACCTGGTCGCCCCGGGGGTCCCCATCGTGGATCCGCGCGAGCAGGTCGTCATCCCGATGCTGGCCGAGCGGCTGAAGCCCGACCTCTTCCACAGCCCCTCGATGGTCGCCCCCTTCTTCCTGCCGGCGGGATGCAAGCGGGTGATGACCCTCCACGACACCATCCCGCTGTCCTACCCCGAGGGCTTCCGGCTCGACGAGCGGCTCGGCTGGGCGCTCTACTACGCCCTGTCGATCAAGCCCGTCCTCGCCCGCACCGATCACCTGATCACGGTCTCGGAGTTCTCGAAGCAGGACATCGTGCGGCACACGGGCTTTTCCCCCGAGCGGATCTCGGTGGTCTACAACTGGCTCGAGGCCAACTTCGGGCCGGTCTCGGACGAGGCGGCCGAGGCGGTGCGGGAGCGTCATTCCCTTCCCGAGCGCTTCGTCCTGGCGCTCGGCTCCGAGTACAAGTACAAGAACATGGCGGGGCTGCTGCACGCCTTCAAGGCGATCGCCCCGCGCCATCCCGGCTTGAGCCTGGTCCTCAAGATCGGCAAGCCCATGCGCCTGGCGGGCCTGGTGTCCGAGCTCGGCCTGTCCGACCGGGTGCGCTTCCTGGGCTTCGTGCCGGACGACGAGCTGCCCGCGCTTTACCGGGCCGCGGAGGTCTTTGCCTTCCCCAGCTTCTACGAGGGGTTCGGCCTGCCTCCGCTCGAGGCCATGCTCTGCGGGACCCCGGTGCTCGCCAGCACCGCGAGCTCGGTGCCCGAGGTGGTCGGGGACGCCGCCCTCAACGCGGACCCCGCCGATGGCGGGGCGCTGGCCGAGGCGCTCGAGCGCCTCGTCAGCGAGCCGGGGCTGCGCGAGGATCTGCGCCGGCGAGGGCTCGCCCAGTCGACGCGCTTCTTCGAGCAGCGCGGCGTCCAGGAGACGCTGGACGTCTACGATCGGCTCCTCGGGCGCCCCGCGCGGGTGCCCGCCGCATCCGGCCGCTCGGCCGCGACGCCCGCCTTGCGCTGACGTGTTCGGCGAGGGCCGCGAGGTCCACGACTGATCCAATTCGGTCTGCGCCGAGTGCGGCACGGTCTGACCCCGATCGAAAAGAGAGCGGCTCAGGACATCCTGGGCCGCTCTCTTTTGCGTCTCAAGCCGAAGAAGTGCTCAGGGCGTCACGACGGCGAGCCCGTCGGGAGTGTCCAGCTTGGGCAGCAACTGGCGGTAGATGTAGGTCTGGGCGAGACCAAGGACGATGATGGACACCCCGACCCCGACCACCAGCGCGATCAGGCCGAGGAGGCACACGCCGAACCCGGCGAGGCCGAACAGGAAGAGGTCCACCTTGGCCCCCTTGGTCATCCGGGCGCTCTCCTGCATGGCCTGGAGGAAGTTCATGTCGCGGTCGAGGATGAGGTAGCCCGCCTGGCTGAACATGGCGGCGAACACCACCCCCGGCACGATGAGCAGGACGAACCCGACCGTGCAGATGAAGGCCAGGGCGGCGGAGTACAGCAAGAAGTGGATGACCTTCTTGGTGCTGAGGCGGCTGAAGAGGGCCTGGAAATCCGGCGTCCCGGTCTCGAGCAGGTCCAGGTAGAAGCCGGTGATGCAGCACCCGGAAACCATGCCTACGAGCATTCCGAGCAAGGAGGAAGCGAGGCTCTGGTCGCCCAGCAGTGCGTCGAGCCCCCACTGGAGGGCGAAGGTCAGGCCGAGGAGCCCGATCACCGCCGCGAGGAGGAGCCAGGCGTGTGTCTTGAAGGTCTTCCAACCGAAGCCGAGCGCTTCGCCGATCGAGAAACTGACGGATGCCATGGAGGTTGACTGCTTCCTTTCTTGAGGGCGAACCGCACATCATGAGGTATGGTCGATCCCTTATACCCTGGTTGGCAAGGAAAAAGGCCCGCGGCGGCATCGTCGCGCCTCGCAGGAGCGCAACGCGCAACTATGGGATGAGCACCCCCTATAACCGTCTGGGGTGATGGCCTGATCGCTCCGGGAGGACGGAAGTATGCCTGATGACTGGCTTGCCGCGAGCGCGAACAGAAGGCCGCCGCTGCGTGTCTCCTCGCCGGCCCCTTCGGCGCCGGCTTCGGCCGCGAGCAACGCCGATTCCAAGCGGCCTGCCGACGCGAACAGCTACGTGCCGGCAGGCTCCCCCACGGGATTTTACGGGCACGTTCGCGACGCGATTCGGACCAATCGAGCGCGCCGGGAGGTTTACGCACGCGCCTCGGAAGGTGCCTCGCTCCCGCTCTCCCAGAAGCTCATCACCCTCGAGCACCTCGTCCTGCCGCTTGCGGCCTGGTTCGACCGGGCGGCCTCGGAGTTCAACAAGCGCGGGATCCCCGTCGTGCAGGCCGATTTCGTGCCCATGAGCGGGCTCCTGCCGCCTGAGACGCCGCCCCGGCACCGCCATCGCGCCAGCGACGAGGAGGCACGCCGGCTGGACGGGTGGCTGACGGACTATCGGGACGCCGCAGAAGCGGCGATCAAAGGCCGGGATTTCGGGAAGGTCGCCGAGCTCAGCGTGACCCTGTTGGAGCGGATCGAGCAGCTCGAGGAGCGCTCGGACAGTCACTTCGCGATGACCAAGCACCTCGTCGAGTCGGTGGGGTTTGCCGCCGTTCACGGTGTCCAGTCCCATGCGGCCACCCACGGGGATGCCGACGACCTGATCGCTCGCTTCCTTAGGGTGCAGGCCTTCGGCCTGACGGGGGCCCCGTCGATGGATCGGGAGGCCCAGCGCCTGCATGAGCGCGGCATCGGAATCCTGGTGAACGACCTTCCCGACATTCCGCTTCGCGCCGCCTGGGCCCAACTTCAGCGAGCGGCGGGCCGCGAGTAAGGGGGGATCGCCCACGCCGCGCGCGGCGCAGCTGACCCCGCAAAGCGTGCTATACTGCACCTCATGGCTAAGCAAGCAGTTCCCGTTCGTGTCGGTGATTCCCTCGACTTGACGCTGGAGGCCCTCGTCGGCGGCGGTGAGGCGATCGCGCGTCTCGATGGCTTCCCCGTCTTCGTGCCCCTCGGGGTGCCGGGCGATCGCGTCCGGGCCAAGGTCGTCTCCACCAAGCCCGGCTACGCCCGCGCGCTGGTCGAACAGGTGATCACCGAGGGGCCCGAGCGCGTCGCGGCGCGCTGCCCGCTCTTCGGGACCTGCGGCGGCTGCCAGTGGCAGGAGATCGACTACGAACGCCAGCTTCACTGGAAGCGCGAGCAGGTGGCCGACGCCCTGCGCCGCATCGGCGGCTTCTCGGTCGACGACTGGCTGGAGCCCACCCTCGGCATGGCCGACCCCTGGGACTACCGGAACAAGGTCCACTGGGCGATCGCGAGGGAAGGCCAGGCCTACCTGATCGGCATGTACGAGCCGCGCAGCCACCGGGTGGTGGACGTCGAGCGCTGTCACATCCAGCACGGTCTCAACAACGAGGTCCTGAGCTTCCTCCACGAGGCGCTGCCTCGCTTCGGCTTCGAGGTCTACGACGAGAAGACCCGGCGGGGCTTTTTGCGCTCGGCCTTCGCCAAGGCCGGCCATCAGACCGGCGAGCTGATGATCGGCCTGGTCACGACCCGCGAGGCCTTCGCGCAGGCCGACGCCTGGGTCGAAGCGATCCGCGAGCGCTTCCCCCACGTCGTCTCCATCGTCCAGAACATCCACCCGAAGCCCGGCAACACCCTCATGGGCGACCGGACCAAGGTCCTGTGGGGCAAGGACCACCTGAGCGAGCGGATCGGTGAGCTCACCTTCGCCATCTCGGCGCGAAGCTTCTTCCAGGTCAACTCGGAGCAGGTCGAGCAGCTTTACGCGCTCGCTGCCGACTACCTGGCCCTTCGGCCCGAGGGCCGCGCGGCCGACCTGTACTCGGGAACGGGCACCATCGCCCTCTACCTCGCCTCGCGGGGCGCGGGCGAGGTGGTGGGCATCGAGGCCGTCCCCGAGGCGACCCGCGACGCCCAGGCCAACGCGGAGCGCAACGGCATTAGCAACGTGCGCTTCGAGACGGGCAAGGTCGAGGAGCGCCTGCCGAAGCTGCTTTCGACCATGGGCGCCCTGGACGGGGTGGTGCTGGATCCCCCGCGCAAGGGCTGCGAGCCCGAGGTGCTCGCTGCGATCGCAAAGACCGGGGTGCCCCGCGTGGTCTACGTCTCGTGCAACCCCGCCACCCTCGCGCGCGATCTCAAGATCCTCGCCGAGCAGGGGGGCTACCGCATCGTCCGTGCCCGGCCGGTGGACATGTTCCCCCAGACCTCTCACGTCGAGACCGTCGCCCTCCTGGAGCGCCCCTCGCCCGAGGCCCGGCCGGAGAAATAGTTAGCCATTCCTTTACCTTAGATTTGCGATGATTTAAGAAAGATCGCCTTCCGGGCGCGGATAACGTTCTTAACACAAACCGAACGTCATCCGCGTCGTCGCGAAGGAGGCTACTTTCCATGAGCAGCAACAACCCGGTCAGCCGTCGTACGGTCCCCCCGTCGGTCGAGCCCGCCCGCCCCACCGCGCCGACGCGTCCGGCTCCTCCCGCAGCCAGCGACGAGCGCCCGGCTCCGCCTTCCTCCAAGGACCGTTACCAGTCCGATTCGGGCCGCCCCACCCCTCCCTCGACCGGCGGCAGCCGTCCCACCCCCCCCGCGGCGAACGACGGGAACTATCGCCCCACCCCTCCCTCGACCGGCGGCAGCCGTCCCACCCCCCC